>DASXIP010000064.1:0-13944 GCA_036497875.1 Caldimonas sp. | reverse complement strand
CAGCGACTCGGCGGTGTTCCGGATCCGCGCCGACCAGCTCGAGACGCTGCACGACGTCATCGCCATGCTCGAGCTGCGGATCGGCATCGAGACGGAGGCGGCGAGTCTCGCGGCGCAGCGGCGCAGCGATGCCGATCTGCTTGCGATGCGCCGGTCGTTGCTGGCGTTCACCCAAGCAATCGAGGCAGGCCGCGACGCAGTGGGCCCTGACTTGCAGTTCCATCTGGAGATCATGCGGGCGACCCGCAACGCACACTTCTCGAACCTGCTGCAAAGCCTCGGTGCGATGGCGATTCCGCGCGCCCGGCTCGACCCCTCGGCGGCGTCGGTCGACGAGCGCCAGGCGTACCTGCGCCGCGTCAACGCTGAGCACGGCTCGATCCTCGACGCGATCGAGAACCGCGACAGCGAGGCGGCGCGCGCGGCGATGCGGACCCACCTCGCGAACAGCCGCGAGCGGCGCCGCCGCGCCGCCCAGCTCGCCAAGAGCTGACGCCAGGTCGTACGATGACTGTCCCCGCCTTGGCCGCTGGCGAGACCCCCACGATCCGTTCGATCCGCGTCGTCCCGGTCGCCGGTCACGACAGCATGCTGCTCAATCTGAGCGGCGCGCACGGGCCGTTCTTCACCCGCAACCTCGTCATCGTCGGCGACTCGGCGAACCGCACCGGCATCGGCGAGGTGCCGGGTGGTGCCGCGATCCGCGCCGTCGTCGCCGAGGCGACGCCCGGGCTCGTCGGCGAGCCGGTCGGCGCCGTCCGCAACCTGCTCGCGCGCGTGCAGCGCGACTTCGCCGACCGCGATTCCGGCGGCCGCGGCGCGCAGACGTTCGATCTGCGGACCACGGTGCACGCCGTCGCCGGCCTCGAATCTGCCCTGCTCGACCTGCTCGGGCAGCACCTCGGCGTGCCGGTCGCCGCCCTGCTCGGCGACGGCGTGCAGCGCGACGTCGTTCCGGTCCTCGGCTACCTGTTCTACGTTGGCAACCGGCAGACGTCGGCGCTCGCCTACCGCGCGCCGCCGAACGAGCGCGGCGACGCCTGGCTGGCCTTGCGTGACCAGCCAGCGCTCGACACGGCGGCGATCGTTCGCCTCGCCGAAGCCGCCGAAGCGCGCTACGGCTTTGCCGATTTCAAGCTGAAGGGCGGCGTCTTCGCGGGCGAGGCCGAGGTCGAGGCGGTCACCGCGCTGCACGAGCGCTTCCCGAACGCGCGCATCACGCTCGACCCGAACGGCTGCTGGTCGCTCGCCGATGCGACGCGGCTGCTGCGCGACTGCCGCGATGTGCTCGCTTACGCCGAGGACCCGTGTGGCGCCGAGGGCGGCTTTTCCGGGCGCGAGGTGATGGCCGAGTTCCGCCGCGCGACCGGGCTCGCAACGGCGACCAACATGGTCGCCACCGACTGGCGCCAGCTTGTCCACGCGCTGGCGCTGCAGGCGGTCGACATTCCGCTCGCCGACCCGCACTTCTGGACGCTGTCGGGCTCGGTGCGCGTTGCCCAGACCTGCCGCGACTGGGGCTTGACCTGGGGCTCGCACTCGAACAACCACTTCGACGTCTCGCTCGCAATGGTCACCCACGTCGCCGCCGCCGCGCCGGGCCGGATCACGGCGATCGACACGCACTGGATCTGGCAGGACGGCGAGCGGCTGACGACCGCTCCGCTCGCGATCGAGGGCGGCGCGATCCGCGTGCCGACCGCGCCCGGCCTCGGCGCCGAGCTCGACATGGCTGCGGTCGAGCGCGCCCACGCCCTCTACCTGCGCCACGGCCTCGGCAGCCGCGACGACGCGGTCGCGATGCAGTCACTGATCCCGAATTGGCGCTTCGACCCGAAGCGAGCGGCGCTCGTGCGCTGACAACAACCGGATCGAATGACAACGAAGGAGCTGCCGATGACTGCGCCCGCCCCCTACCGCCCGTTCCCGAACGCGTTCAAGCAGCGCCTCGGCGCCGGCGAGACGCTGATCGGATGCTGGTGCTCGCTCGCCAACCCGATCACGACCGAAGTGCTCGGCATCGCCGGCTTCGACTGGCTGCTGCTCGACGGCGAGCACTCGCCGAACGACGTCACCACCTTCATCCCGCAGCTGATGGCGTTGAAGGACAGCGCCAGCGCGCCGATCGTGAGGCCGTCGTGGAACGAGGCGGTCGAGATCAAGCGGCTGCTCGACGCCGGCTTCTACAACTTCCTCGTCCCCTTCGTGCAGACGGCCGACGACGCCCGCCGCGCCGTGGCGGCGACGCGCTACCCGCCCGCGGGGATCCGCGGCGTCTCGGTCTCGCAGCGGAGCAATCGTTTCGGCACCGTCGCCGAGTACTTCGCCGGCATCAACGCCCAGATCTGCGTCCTGGTCCAGATCGAGAGCCGCGCCGGCATGGCCGCCGCGCGCGAGATCGCCGCGGTCGACGGCGTCGACGGCATCTTCGTCGGCCCGTCGGACCTCGCCGCGGGGCTCGGCCAGCTCGGCAACCCGAACCACCCGAGCGTGCAGCAGGCGATCGCCGACGTCTTCGCGTCGGCGAAGGCGGCCGGCAAGCCGACCGGCATCCTGGCGCCAGTCGAGGCCGATGCCCGCCGCTACCTCGCGATGGGAGCGCGCTTCGTCGCCGTCGGCAGCGACCTGGGCGTGTTCAGGAACGCGACGCAGCAGCTCCGCGATCGCTTTGCGCGTAGCGATTGAGCCAGCCGAGCATCTCGTCGAGCTCGTTCGACTTGTCGAACACCCTGGTCGCACCGAGCTGCTGGCACTTGACGCGGATCTCCGGCGTCGCGTGGTTGCTGAGGACGATCCGCAGCGGCGCCTCGGGCATGTCGCCCATCGCCTTCAGCACGCCGAGGCCCGAGCCGCTCTTCAGGAAGATGTCGACGATCGCGAGATCGCAGGCGTGGCTGCGGTCGCGCAGCCAGCTGAGCGCCGAGCGCTCGTCCTCCGCGGTGCCGACGACCTCGATCGGCGCGTTCTCGTGCAGTGCGTCGATCAGGTTCTCGCGGATGATCGAGCTGTCCTCGACGATGTAGATCTTGATGTTGTCCATCCTGAACCTCGACGCGCCAGCATCGATTCTGTTGGCGGCGTCCCACCCTGCCCGTCGGGCGTGATGCGGCAGCCGCGTCAGCCGGTCGTCTCCCTGCGGGTCAGAAAGCTCCGACGGCGGGCTCAACCGGCGCGACCTTCGTAGAGGTCGCGGCCGCGCGCGAGAGTGCGGATCTTGGCGTCGGCGATCGGGCGCTTGAGCATCCAGAAGCCGCAGTCGGGGTGGATGTAGCGGACGCGACCGCTGCCGAGTGTCGCCTCGGCGCGCTCGATCGCGCGCGCAACTGCATCGGCCGACTCGACCTCGGTCGCCTTGATGTCGACCACGCCGAGGCCAAAGCCGATCTCCGGTCTCAGCCCCTTGAACACCGCCAGCTCGTCGGCCGGCCGATGCGCGCACTCGAGCACGACGTGATCGGCGTGGAGCGCGTTCAGATAGCGCAGCAATTGCTCCCAGGTGCCGTGCTGGACGCTCTGGCCGCCGTAGTTGCCGAAGCAGAGATGGACCGCGGGCGTCGTCGGCACCGCGTCGAGGACGCGGTTGATCGCCGACGCCGCCCACTCCCATTCGTCGGGGTGGCCGGGCAGGTTCGCCTCGTCGAGCTGGACGACGTCGGCGTCGAGGTGGCGGACCTGCTCGGCGAGGACGTCGGCGATCGCGTGGGCGAGCTCGGGCGGGTCCTTGTAGTGGCGATCGAGCAGCGTCTTGGCCAGCATGTGCGGCCCCGTGACGGTGAACTTGAAGGTGTGCGTCGCGAGCGCCTTTGCGCGCTGGCAGGCGAGCGGCAAGTCGAGCGTGCCGCTCGAGAGCGCCCCATCGACGACGCCGGGCGGGCGGGTGCGAAAGCGCATCCCCGGCAGCGACCGGTAGGCCATCACCTCGTCGAACGTCATCTCGTAGCGGACGCCCTGCATCGGTCGCACGAAGTATTCGATCATCCCGTTCGTCTCGGGATGGTTGACGTCAAAGCGGTAGAGCTCGCCGTCGCAGACGACGTCGACGCCGGCGCTTTCCTGGGTCGCGATGACGACCCGGGTGGCGTCGACGAGCGCCTGCTCGGACGGCGCCGCGACGAGCCACTCCGGCACCGGATACGAGCCGACGACGGTGGTGCGGATGCGCGGCGCGGCGCTCACGGCGCGGGCCTCACTTCGCCATCTTGATCGAGTGGTCGAGAAACTCGTTCGTGTACGCGGTCTTTACGTCGAACGGCTTGTCGATGCCGACATAGGTCTTGACGAGGTCGTAGTCGGCCGCCATCCGCTCGGGGTCCATGTAGCCGAGCGCGACCGTGCGCGAAACCTTGTCGCTCATCAGCGCCTCGACGAGCTCCCAGTTCTGCAGCTCGTTGTCGAAGTTGAGCGCGCCGTTGGCGTCGATCAGCGCCTGCACGCAGGGCCGGGGCGTGGCGACGCAGGCGGCGAACGCCTTCTGCGTCACCTTGACGAAGGCGGCGATGGTCGCCTTGTTCTTCGCCAGGTAGTCGGCATTGACGATGACGGTGTTGCCGTAGGTGTTGAGGCCGGCGTCCTTCCAGGCGACGAAACCCATGTCGTCGCCGAGCTCGCGCTTGAAGATGTGGTGGATGTTGTAGAACGACGTCGTCGCGTCGATCGAGTGCGCCTTCAGCGCTGCGAGCTTGGAGTTGGCGTCGATGTTGACCCAGGTCACGGAATTCGGGTCGATGTTGTTCGCCTTGGCGAGCGCTGGCCAGATCGTCCGCGCGCCGTCGCCAGCGGGGTTGCCGATCTTCTTGCCGGCGAGATCCTTCACCGACTTGATCCCCGAGCTCTTCAGCCAGTACAGCCCTTGCGGCGAGTTGGCGTAGACATTGAAGACGCCGACCGTGTCGGCGCCCTTGCCGCGCAGGACGAGCGCGTTGGGCAGGTCGGCCAGGCCGATCGGGTTGGCACCCGCGCCGACCTTCTGCACCGCCACCGCGGAGCCCTTGCCGGGCTCGAGGTTGAGGTCGATGCCGGCGTCCTTGTACCAGCCCATCTTCTTCGCGTAGTAGTACGGAGCATGGTCGCCGCCCGGCACCCAGTTGAGGATGAAGTCGAGCTTCTGCTCTGCAAGCACGGGCATCGATGCGAGGCTCGCGGCGGCGACGCCGGCGGCGAACGCGATGCGTCGAAACAGCTGCATGTGGTCTCCTGGAAGGCCCGATCGCGGGTCGCGGGCAGTCTAGCAACGGCGCTTCCCAGTCGAGGAGAGCAATGACCCCGAGACGTCGCGCCCTATCATCGTCGCGCCCGACGCCACCGCCGACAACAATGCCCACGCTCGACGACCGCTGGACGCGAACGCTGATGGCGGTGGCATCGCACCTCGCGCTGCTCCTCGTCTGGTACCTGTTCGTCAAGTTCGGCGGCGTGCCGAAATTCGTCATGCCATCGCCGGGCGACACCGTGGCGGCGCTCTTCGCCGGCAACTACCAGTGGTGGACCAACGTCGGCGTGACGGCGACCGAGATCTTCGGCGGCTACGCGTTCGCGCTCGTCACCGGCGTGCTGCTCGCGCTCGCGTTCACGTGGTCAAAGCCGCTCGAGGCGCTGATGATGCCGCTCCTCGTCAGCCTCAACATGATCCCGAAGGTCGCACTCGGGCCGCTCATCATCGTCTGGTTCAAGTACGGCGTCGTCCCGAACATGCTGATCGCGTTCTCGATCTGCGTCTTCCCGATCCTGCTGACGACGGTGCGGGGCCTTCGGGAGGTCGAGCCCGACCTGCTCGATCTCGTGCGGACGCTGCGCGGCTCGCGCTGGCAGGTGTTCACCAAGATCCAGCTTCCCGGCGCGCTGCCGTACATCTTCTCGGGCATGAAGGTGGCGGCGATCCTCGCCGTCGCCGGCGCGATCGTCGGCGAGTTCCTCGGCTCCGACAAAGGCCTCGGCTACCTGATGCTGCAGGTGCAGGTGACGCTCGACACCGCGGCGATGTTCATGGCGGTGCTGCTGATCACGCTGATCGGCATGCTGCTCTACGGCGCGGTGCTCGCGCTCGAGCGCGCGCTCGTCGTTCCCGACGCCCGGGTCGGCTGATCCCGTGGCGGCAGAGCCGTTCATCCGCCTCGCCGGCGTCACCAAGACCTACGGCAAGGGCGCGCGTTCCCACCTCGCGATCTCCGACGTCACGTTCGACGTCATGCCCGGCGAGCTGGCGTGCCTGGTCGGCCCCTCGGGATGCGGCAAGAGCACGCTGCTCAAGATCCTCGCCGGGCTGCATCCGCACGGCGGCGGCACCGTGAAGATCGGCTCGCCGTCGGCGCCGTTCGATCCGGCCCGGGACATCGGCATGGTCTTCCAGCAGCCGCTGCTGCTGAAGTGGCGGACGATCGTCGACAACGTGCTGTTGCCGGCCGAGATCCTCGGCCTGCCGGCGAAGGAGAGCCGCGAGCGGGCGCGCGATCTGCTCGCGCTGGTCGGCCTTTCCGGCGCCGAAGACAAGCGCCCGTACGAGCTCTCGGGTGGCATGCAGCAGCGCGCATCGATCGCGCGCGCGCTCGTTCACGACCCCAAGCTGGTGCTGATGGACGAGCCGTTCGGCGCCCTCGACGCGCTGACGCGCGAGAAGATGAACCTCGAGCTGCTGCGGATCTGGCGCGAGTCTGGCAAGACCATCCTCTTCGTCACCCACGGCATCTCGGAGGCGGTCTTCCTCGGCACCCGTGTCGTCGTCTTCACTGCCGGGCCCGCGCGCATGGCCGACGACCTCACGATCGAGCTGCCGCGTCCGCGCACGCTCGACCTGAAGACGCACGAGGTGTTCGGCGTTTACACGCGTCGAATCTACAAACTGCTCGGCATGGAGTGAGCCCGCGTCAGGTGATGCGCAGCTTGAGGGCGTGGTCGTACGGCAAGGCCGGGGTCGCGAACTCGACGCCGTTCCTGACGTAGTGCAGCGCGCACGCGCGGCGCCAGCGCGGGCTCTGGTTCGGGCCCGACTGGTGGAAGGTGTTGCCGTGGTGAAAGCTGACGCCGCCCTTTCGCACCGGCGCCGGCGCCATCGGCTGCTTGTCGAGCAGCGGCTGCGGCAGCTGCAGGTTGAACGGCTCGGCTTCGGGCGCGACGTGGGAGTAGACCGGGCCGAGGTTGGTGCCTTCGCCGAAATAGAGACAGCCGTTCTCGAGCGTCGCGTCGTCGAGCGCGATCCAGGCGGTGACGATGCCTTCCGAATCGCTCGGGCCGAAATAGAAGTTGTCCTGGTGCGCGGGTTTCGGCCCACCGCCTTCGGGCGCCTTGAAGAAGATCTGGCTGAAATAGACCGATACGCCGGCGCCCACGAGCTGCTCGACGAGCGTGACCAGGCGCGGGTCGCGCGCGAGCCGCTGCACGCTCACGCGGTGGGCGTGCGGGTTGTCGAGTTTCCTGAGCACGGTGCGCGCCTGCACGCCGCCGTCGACGTACCACGCGCGCTGCTCCTTCGGCAGCGCGGCCAGGAAGGTCTCGCCCCAGGCCTCGATGTCGGCGATCACCGCATCCGTCTCGGCCGGCCTGAAGACGCCGTTGACGGTGAGATGGCCCTGGCGGCGATAGAAGCCAAGATCGACGGCGTCCATGACAGCGATCGCGCTCAACGGTGCGGGGGCCAGACGGCCTTCGGCATCGGCTCGGTGGTCGAGAGATCGGGAACGACGGCGCTGCCGAAGCCCGGGCATTCAAGCGAACCGAGAGCAATGCGACCGTCCGCGATGCGCAGGCGCAGGCGCCGGTCCTCCTCGTGGTACAGGTCAGGGTGCGCTTCGAGGAAGGCCAAGCTCTCGGCGAGCGGCCGGCCGGCGAAGCCGTCGACGAAATGGTGGCCGTTGCGCTCGACGTCGGCGAGGCCGAGCAACGCGACGAGCGCGAGGTCCTGCTGCACCGCGAGCCCGGCCTGCGTCGTCAGGTCCTCGCCTGAGAGGAAAAAGCCGCCGTCTTCGGCCTCGGCGTTCCAGATCCGGCAGCGCGCCAAGTTGACGATCGACTTGTAGAAACCCTTGCAGTCCTTCGACGAGACGCCACCGTAGCCGAGCGAGCGAGCGCGCGGGAAGGCGTCGAGCTCGCCGTCGGACTCGTCGATGATCACGGGCCTGAGGCGCGCGAGCGGCGCGACGCTGCGCGCGAGCGCGACCTGGCGCTTGATCGGCTGCTCGATGAAGAGCGTCGCCGCGCACAGCTTCTGCAGCGCCGGCTCGGCCTCGATCGCACTCCAGAGCTCGACCACCGACTCGACATCGTCGTACTGCTCGTTGCCGTCGATCGTCACGTGCAGTCCGGCGACATCGTCGAGGACGCTCGCGATCCGCGCCAGACGCTCGAGATCGGCGCGACGGTCGCCGCCGACCTTGAGCTTGAAGCAGCGCTGGCCGTAGGCGGCGACGACTTCCTCGAGCGTCTCCGGGAGGCCGTCGTCGACGCGCGTTGCTGGCGCCTGATCGGCGGCGGTGATCGGATCGAGCAGGCCGACGGTGTGGCGCGCTTCGATGCTCGCGACCGGCGTGAGGCCGGCGAGGAACGCGTTGAAGTCGAATCCGCCGAGGTCGGCGATGACCGGATGCGCCGTCATCCCCGGCAGGTTGCTGCGCATCGCCGTCCAGAAGCTGACGCCGAACAGGCGGCAGACGGCGTCGAGCACGGCGCGATCGAGCACCGCGTTGCCGAAGCTCGCGACCAGCGGCGGCAGCTCGAGTCCGCGGCCGGCGCGGAGCTGGTAGCGGTAGTTGTCGGCGAACAGGTCGAACGGCGTCGACAGCGGCGCTTCGCGGTACGCGTCGGCGGCGATCTCGATCGCCTTGCGCAGCTGGTCCTGGTTCTCGGCGTCTGTCAGCGACGGGCTCTTGTCGAACCACTTCGCGGCGAGCATCTCGGCGGCGTAACCGAAGCCTTCGCGGCCGTCGTCGAGACGCAGGTGGACGCGCACGATCGCCTGGCGTCCTTCGGTGAGCGTGATGACGCCGAAGCGAAACGGCATCCGCAGGCGAAACGGCTGCTCGAACGCCTCGACGCCGAGCACCTTGACCTTGGGCGCGAAAGCGGGAGCAGGCGAGCCGGCGGCCATGGGGTGATTTTGCAGGCGAAAGTGCGACCCGCCACGCGGCGGATCTCGCGGCACGTCAGGCGCCGCGTGCGCCCGGCTCAGAGGATGCGCGAGAAGCGGCCGCGCTCGCGGTCGCCCTCCAGATGGCGGTCGAACAGCATCGCGACGGCACGCACCACGTACCAGCCGGACGGCGTGACCCGGATCGCTCCCGCTTCGCGCTCGACCAGCCCGGCGTCGACGAGCGGATCGAGCTGCGCGAGCTCGCCCGCGAAAGTCGTGCCCACGTCGATCCCGTGGCTACGCTCGATGGCCGCGAAGTCGAGCACGCCTTGGCACATCAGCGCCATGATCACGTCGCGCCGCAGCAGGTCGTCGGCGTCGAGGGCGAGGCCGCGCACGACCGGCAGCCTGCCGTCGCGCAACGCGTCGTAGTACTCGGGCAGCGTCTTCGCGTTCTGGTGATAGCTCGCACCGATGCGGCCGATCGCCGAGACGCCGAGCGCGACCAGGTCGCAATCGGGCTCGGTGCTGTAGCCCTGGAAGTTGCGCTGCAGCCTGCCTTCGCGCTTGGCGACGGCAAGCGAGTCGTCGGGCAGCGCGAAGTGGTCCATGCCGATATGCGTGTAGCCGCGCGCGAGAAAGCCCTGCACCGCGTGGCCGAGCATGGCGACGCGACGAGCGCCATCGGGCAGGTCGGCCTCGGCAATCCGGCGCTGCGGCTTGAAGCGCTGCGGCAGGTGGGCGTAGGCGTAGAGCGCGATGCGATCCGGCCGCAACGCACCGATCTGCTCCACCGTGCGCGCGAAGCTCTCGCGCGTCTGCAGTGGCAGTCCGTAGATGAGATCGGCGTTGATCGAGTCGAAGCGCAACTTGCGCGCGCTCGCGACCAGCTTGCGAACGCTCTCGAACGGCTGCACCCGGTGGACCGCGGTCTGCACGTCGGGGTCGAAGTCCTGGACGCCGAAGCTGACGCGGTTGAAGCCGAGCGCGCGCAGATGCGCGAGTCGCGCCGGTGTGACGGTGCGCGGGTCGACCTCGATCGACATCTCGGCCGAAGCCGTGACGTCGAACGCGCGGTGCAGCGACTGCATGACACGTTCGAGCTCAGCGTCGGAGAGAAATGTCGGCGTGCCGCCGCCGAAATGCAGCTGCGAGACGCGCTGGTCGGTGCCGAGCGAGCCAACCACGAGGTCGATCTCGGCGTCGAGCGCGTCGAGATACTCGGCCCCGCGCTCGTGGTGCTTCGTCACGACCTTGTTGCACGCGCAGTAGTAGCAGACCGACTCGCAGAACGGGATGTGGACGTAGACCGAAAGCGGTCCGAGCGCGTGGCCGGCAGCAGCGCGCGCGCGAAGTGACTCCTCCACCATGGCGCTGGTGAAGCGCTCGTCGAAGCGGTCCGCCGTCGGGTAGGAGGTGTAGCGCGGCCCCGGCGTATCGAAGCGGCGCAGCAGCGCTTCCGACAGGATCGCCGGCGCTGCGCGGTCGTCCGTGACGAGGTGAGGGAGCATCGCGGACATCGTGCCCGGAACGGCGGCCGCGCCGCTTGACCTGGCGCAATGTCGCGCGCCCGCGCCCGCGCGAGATGAGGTGCTCAGGCCAGCCAGCGCTCCAGGTTCGCCCGGACGAAGCCGTCGTCGGCGAGGTCGGCATGCTCGACGAGGACGCGCTCGATCTCGTCGGCCTGCCCCGGCCCGAGGCCTTCGTGCGGATCGAGGCACCAGATGCCTTCGAGCAGACCCTGGCGGCGCAACACCTCGTGGCAGCCGGCGATGCAGCCGGCGAAATCGTTGGCGACGTCGAAGAACGCGCTGTTGCAGTCGGTGACGCGGCTGTCGAGCGCGAGCAGATCGGCATCGACGGCGCCGCCCGCATCTCCTCTCGCAACCGCCGCCTTGCAGCGCTCGAGCAGATCGACCGCACTCTTCGTCCACACCGACCAGTGGCCGAGCAGCCCGCCGCGAAAGCGCGCCCGCACCGGCTCGCCGTCGCGCGCGACGTCGAACGGCGTCAAGAGGTCGAGCACGATATGGTCGTCATTGCCGGTATAAAGCGCGACGCGCCGCTCGGCGCGCGCCGCGACGAGGCCGCGGACGACATCGAGCGTGCGGTAGCGATTGAACGGCGCAACCTTGATCGCGACGACGTTTTCGATCGCCGCGAGGCGCGTCCAGAACGACGCCGGCAGATCGAGGCCACCGACCGCTGGCTGCAGATAGAAGCCGATCAGCGGCATCTCGGCGGCGACCGCTTCGCAGTGGGCGACGAGCTCGTCTTCGCTCGCATCCCGCAGCGCGGCGAGGCTCAGCAACACGGCGTCGTAGCCGAGGCCGCGCGCGAGGCGCGCCTCGGCGATCGCCTGCTGGCTGCGCCCGCAGGCACCGGCGACGAGTACTGGCCGCGACTGTGCGTCGCTACCGAGCGGCAGCCAGCTCCGCGCTGTCTCGGCGGCGAGGCCGAGCACCTCTTCGAACAGCCCCGCCTCGCGGATCGCGAACTGCGTCGTGTGAACACCGACCGCGAGGCCGCCGGCGCCGGCATCGAGGTAGTAGCGCGACAGCGCCCGCTGGCGACGGCGGTCGAGCCGGCGCGACGCATCGAGCGCGAGCGGATGCGCCGGAATCGCGATGCCGGCGAAGAGCCGCTCGCGCAGCACCGCGAGGGAGAGCCGGTCGGCGAAGGCAGCCATGCGCGAGGCGGTCAGCCAAACTCCGGGCCGGCGACCGCGAAGACGCGAGCGCTCGCCGCGAGCGCCGCGGTCTCGCCGAGCGCCATGCGAACGAACGAGCGCTGGCGGACGAAACCGCGCTCGCCGAGCGCGGCAGCGAGCGTCGGCCAGCGGCTCGGCACATCGATGAAGACTGGCCCCGTCGCGGCGTCGAGCGTGCGGCCGAGAAGGGCGACCGCCGCCTTCTCGTTGGCAGCGACGATCGGGCCGAGCTGCTGCGCGCGGCGGCCGGCGCGCAGCACGGCGAAGCCGCTCGCATCGCTGGCGAGCCAGGCCCGGGTCGACGGCCGTGCGAGGACGTTGGCCAGCAGGGTGCTGCGATCGAGCCCTGACGTCGCGCGGTCGAGCGCGAGCAATCCGCCGCGTCGCTCATCGACGACGCTCTCGCCGGGCGAAGGGTTTGCTCCTGCCGCGTCGCCTTGCCAGCGCTCGAAGCCGAAGCCCGAAACGAACCGCGCGCGGCGGTAGATCGCGGCGCCGTCCGGCGTCGCGTCGAGCACGGCCACGCGGCCCGCGCTCTGCAAGGCGTCGACGCACGCCGCGAGCAGTCGCGTCGCGTGGCCGCGATGGCGATGGCGCACATCGACCAGCACCATCGAGATCCAGCCGACGCCGGCGCCGTACGGCAGCGCGACCGCGGTCGAGATCAGGGCGGCGTCGCTGTCGCGGATGCAGAACGCGTCGCCCTGAGCGACGAAAAACGCCCAGTCGTCGGCGGTCTGATTCCAGCCGGCAGCGTCAGACAGTCGAAGGCCCGCGTCGACGTCGGCGGTGCCGAGCCGGTCGATCGCGAGCGCCTCAGAAGCTGCCATCGCGGACCTCGAACTTGGTCGGCTTGCCGAGGCTCGCGCCGCCCGCCTGCACCCAGTCGGCGACCCAGTCGAGCATGCGGCCGAGCGGAACGAGCGGCGCGCCGAACAGCGCAGCGGCGCTCGTCGTGTCCGAGAGCAGCGCGGTCGCCGCCTCCTGGCCGACCACTTGCGCCGAGGTGCCGAGCCCGGCGGCGAGCTGGTGCGCGAGCTCTCGCACCGAGAGCGCTTCACGGCCGGTGACGTTGATCGGCGTCGTTGGCGCGGTGCAGTGGGCGAGGCAGCGCAGCACCTGTGCGTTCGCGTCGCCCTGCCAGATGACGTTGACGTAGCCCATCGTGACATCGACCGGCGCGCCGCGGTGCACCTTCGAGGCGATGTCGAACAGGACACCGTAGCGCATGTCGATCGCATAGTTGAGGCGAACGATCCGCCCCGGCGTGCCGTGCTTCGCGGAAAAGAACTCGAACATGCGCTCGCGGCCTAGGCACGACTGGGCGTACTCGCCGACCGGCGCCGGCGGCGTCGTCTCGCCGGCACCCGCCCCGCCGACAGGCGAAAAACCGTACACGTTGCCGGTCGAGAAGGCGACGATGCGCGAGGCGTGAAAGCGCTCGGCGACGAGCGCCGGCACGTGCGCGTTCATCGCCCAGGTGAGCGCCGGCGCGCCGCTGGCGCCGAACTTGTGGCCGGCGGCAAAGACGATGTTCGCGACGTCGGGCAGTGCAGCGATGGCGTCCCGATCGAGCAGATCGCAGGCGATCGTCTCGACCCCGTGCTGGGTGAGTTGCTCGCGCACCGCGGCGTCGCTGAAGCGGGCAACGCCGATGACGCGGCGCGACGGCGACGCCCGCTTGGCGAGGCGCGCCAGCGTCGGCCCCATCTTGCCGGCGACGCCGAGGATCATCAGGTCGCCGTCGACACGGGTGAGGTCGGCGACGAGGGCGCGGCTCGGGCGCGTCATGAACTCGTCGAGCGCCTCGACCGAAGCGAAGCGATCAGGCAACGGCGATGCGTCGAGAAGGTCCACGTGCAAGGGTCGGAGGATCGGGTCAGTTTAGCGGCGCCACTGTGCCCCCCGCGGGCTTCGCGAGTTGCTACGCTTCGCCATCACGACGGGAGAAGCTGCAGTGCCGCTCGACAGGATCGTTCGCATTGGTGGCGCGTCGGGCTTCTGGGGCGACAGCCGCGTCGCCGCGCCGCAGCTCGTGGCTTCGGGCCAGGTTGACTACCTCGTCTTCGACTATCTCGCCGAGACGACGATGGCGATCCTCGCCGGCGCACGGCTGAAGCGCCCCGAGCTCGGCTACGCGACCGACTTCGTCGAGGTCGCGATGCGATCGGTGCTG
>DASXIP010000063.1:0-3864 GCA_036497875.1 Caldimonas sp. | reverse complement strand
GCCGCGCGTGACCTCGAGGCGCAGCGTGTTCATGTTGACCGGGATGACGTCGTGGACGATCGGCAGCACGAAGGCGCCGCCGTCGAGGACGACGCGCTGGCCGCCGAGCCCGGTGCGAACGAACGAACGCTCCTTGGAGCTGCGCAGGTAGAGCCAGTGGAGCAGCCAGACGACGATCGCGACGACGATCGCGACGACGATGAGGCCGAGGATGAAGCTGCCGAATTGGGCGCCGTTCATGGTCTGTCTCCTGAAATCTGCGTGAAGCGCCGCGTCGTCTCGGTGAGCGCAGCCTCTGTGGGCAGGCGCTCCATCGAACTCGCGCCGTAGAAGCCGTGGCACGACGGGCAGTGGGCAAGGATGTAGGCGGCGTCGTCGGGGCTGGCGATCGGGCCGCCGTGACAGAGCACGATGACGTCGCCGCGCACCGCCTTCGCCGCCGCGGCGCGCGCTTCGATCAGCGGCACGCAGTCGGCGAGCGAAAGCGCAGTCCCGGCGCCGATCGTGCCGCCGGTCGTGAGCCCGAGGTGGCAGACGACGATGTCGGCGCCGGCCTCGGTCATCGCCTTCGCGTCGGCCTCGGCGAAAACGTAAGGCGTCGTCAGCAGGTCGAGCGCGTGAGCGCGGGCGATCATCTCGACCTCGAGGTGAAAGCCCATGCCGGTTTCCTCGAGGTTGGCGCGAAACGTGCCATCGATGAGGCCGACGGTCGGGAAGTTCTGGACGCCGGAAAAGCCGAGCCCGATCAGCCGCTGCAGGAACTGGTCGGCGATCATGAACGGATCGGTGCCGTTGACGCCGGCGAGGACCGGCGTGTGCTTGACGACCGGCAGCACCTCGTACGCCATCTCGCAGACGATCTCGTTGGCGTTGCCGTAGGCGAGCAGGCCGGCGAGCGAGCCGCGCCCGGCCATCCGATAGCGCCCCGAGTTGTAGAGAACGATCAGGTCGATGCCGCCGGCCTCTTCGCACTTGGCCGACAGGCCCGTGCCCGCGCCGCCGCCGATCAGCGGCCGGCCGGCGGCGATCTTGGCGCGGAAGCGCTCGAGCAGCGATTGTCTAGCGATGCGCGGCATGGGCTTGGCCAGGGACTCGTCGCGCGGCGCTCGCGGCCGCGTCGTGCCATGCGGCGACCAGCGCGTCGACGAACGCTTCGTCGTTGATGTGCAGCGGCAGGCGGACGAGCTTCTTGTCGGCGCCGGCGTGAAAGCGCTCCTCGATCGCCGCGAACAGCGCGCGATCGGCGTCGGGATCGTGAAACGGCTGTCCCGGGCGGTCGATCGACGAGACACCGCCCTCGGGGATCAGGAAGCGCACCGGGCCGGTCATCGCGTTGAGCTTGTCGGCGAGGAACGCGCCGATCGCGCGGCACTCGTCGACCGTCGTCCGCATCAGCGTCACGGTCGGGTTGTGGCGGTAGAGGTTGCGGCCGCGGTAGCGCTCGGGAACGCTGTCCCAGGCGCCGAAGTTGATCATGTCGAGCGCGCCGCACGAGCCGACGTAGGGAAGTGTGCAGCGCGCGAACACGTCGAGCCGGGTCGGCCCGGCCGAGAGCACGCCGCCGCCGATCTCGTCGGCGATCTCGGTCGTCGAGACGTCGATCACGCCGGCAAGCAGGCCCGAGTCGGCGAGCTTTTCCATCGACTGGCCGCCAACTCCGGTGGCGTGGAAGACGAGGCAGTCGACCTCGCCCTCGAGCCGCTTGACGACGGCCTGCACGCATGCCGTCGTCACCCCGAACATCGTCAGGCCGAGGGCAGGCTTGTTGCTCGCCGACGCTACGGCCGGGTGCGCCATCATCCCGGCGAGCGCATGCGCCGCGTTGGCGAGCACCTGCTCGCTGATACGGTGGATGCCCTGCACGTCGGTGACCGAATACATCATGCAGATATCGCTCGGGCCGACGTAGGGCCGCGTGTCGCCGCTCGCCATCGTCGAGACCATCACCTTGGGGACGCCGATCGGCAACGTGCGCATGCCGCTCGTCGCGAGTGACGTCCCGCCCGATCCTCCTGCGCCGATCAGGCCGCCGACGTCGCCGCGCGTCTGCACGAAGCGCGCGAAGGCGAGCGCCATTGCCGTCACCGCACTGCCGCGGTCGCCGCTGAACACCGCCGCTTCGCCGTCGGGATGGTGGCGAGCGACCTCGCGCGGATGGACCGCGGCGGTCGACGGCTTGCCCGAAGTCGCGAGGTCGACGGTGACGACGCGAAGCCCCCGCCTTTCGAGCGCCTGGCGCAGGAACTGCAGCTCGCGACCCTTGGTGTCGAAGGTGCCGGCGACATACGCGGCGCGCCCGCTCGTGGCGGCGACGGGGAATTCGAACACCTGACCGCCTCGTGCGATCGCGGGAAAGCGCTCGGAGACAGGCGACGGCGGCCGCACGGCGCTATCCCCGTCCTGCTGCACTCGCCAGCCGTCGCCGGTCGATGACGCGCGCGGGATGTCGGCAACCTGCCCTGCGGTGCCGCCCGCGTTCCAGCGGTTGAAGCCGCGCACCGTGCGTGGCGCGACGTCATCGAGCGTCGGCGCGCCGTCGCCGTGGGCGCGCCGTACCGTGAGTACTTGCGTCGGCGCCGGATCGTGCCGCGCCATCGGCGCGGCGACGGCTTCGTCGTCGCCGGCGCCGGCGCGCAGGCCGAGCAGGCGCTCCTGCAGCACGCGGTCGGCGCCGAGCTCGCTCGACGCCATCTCACGCGCAATCCTGCCGTTCACCATCACGCCGATGCGGTCGGCGACGTCAATCTCGACGCCGAGGTTCTGCTCGATCAGAAGCACCGCGATCTCGCTTTCGGTGGCGAGGCCGCGCAAGGCCTCGACGACCTGCTCGACGATCATCGGCGCGAGCCCTTCGGTCGGCTCGTCCATGACGAGCAGCTTCGGCTCGAGCAGCAGCGCCCGGCCGATCGCCAGCATCTGCGCCTCGCCGCCCGAGAGCTGCGCACCACCGTTGCTGCGCCGCTCGGCAAGGTGCGGGAACATCGTGTAGATCCGCTCGACGTCGCGCTTGGCTGGCGCTACCAGGCGCAGCGTCTCGTCGACGCTCAGTGAAGGCCAGACGCGCCGCCCTTGCGGCACGTAGGCGATACCGCGCCGCGTGATCCGGTGTGGCGCCAGGCCACGGATCTCCTCGCCGCGCAAGCGAACGCTGCCGGTCGATGCGACCAGGCCCGTGAGCGCGTTGCACAGCGTCGTCTTGCCCATGCCGTTGCGACCGACGATCGCAAGCACGCCGCGTTCGAGCGTCAGGTCGATCGCCTGCAGGACGTGGGCACGCCCGTAGTACACGTCGAGGTGCTCGACCGCGAGCACCGGCGCGCCCGGGCGGCCTTGATTCCTCGTGGGGCGGCGCGCCATCAGTGCTTTCCCCCCATGTAGATCGCTTGCACCTGGGCATCGTTCTCGATCTCCTCGGGCGAGCCGGTCTTCAGCACGCGGCCGTTGTGCATCACCGTCACGCGCGTCGCCGCCCGCATCGCGATCTCGAGGTCGTGCTCGATCAGGAGGAAGCTCATGTGCGACGGCAGCGACGCGAGCAGCGCAACCAGCTCGCGCCGCTCGGCCGGCGAGAGCCCTGCTGCCGGCTCGTCGAACAGGATCAGGCGCGGTGCGCCGGCGAGCGCCATCCCGATCTCGAGCTGGCGCTGCTGGCCGTGCGCCAGGTTGGCGACGCGCTCGTCGGCGATGTGCGAGAGTCGCGCGCGCTCGAGCAGATCGTCGGTAGCGATGCTCGACGCGTGCATCGCGCCGGCGCGCCGGAAGCTGAAGCGGCCGCTCGCAACGCCGCGCACCGCGAGGAACAGGTTGTCGCGCACCGTGAGGTCGCGAAACAGCAGCGAAGACTGGTAGGTGCGGCGCAGGCCC
>DASXIP010000062.1:0-2855 GCA_036497875.1 Caldimonas sp. | reverse complement strand
TCGCTCTGCCCGTTGCCGATACGCTCAAGCGCGCCGAGGGCGAGCGCGCCGTCGCCACGATGTCGCGCGACGACATCTGGCAGGCGCAGACGCCGCAGATGTTCAGGGTCGGTGTTCTCGCCGACGCGCTGACGCGAACGCCCGGCGCGACCGACGAGGCGTCGGCGATCGAAGCGATCGGACTTCGGCCGAAGCTCGTCGCCGGCTCGGCCGAGAACATCAAGGTCACGCATCCGGCCGACTTTCCGATCGCCGAAGCGCTGCTCGCGCGACGCGCCGCGCCATGAGGCCGCGCGGACCGCTCTGGCGCGTCGGCGAAGGCTGGGACACGCACGCGCTCGTCGAGGGCCGAAAGCTCATCCTCGGCGGCGTCGAGATCGCGCATAGCCACGGCCTCGCCGGCCACTCGGATGCCGATGCGCTCTGCCATGCGATCACCGATGCCCTCTTCGGTGCGGCCGCGCTCGGCGACATCGGTCACCACTTTCCCGACACCGACATGCAGTATCAGGGCGCCGATTCGCTGGCGCTGCTCTCGGAGGCGGCGCGGCGCGTCAAGGGCGCCGGCTGGCAGATCGGCAACGTCGACGCGACTGTGATCGCGCAGGCGCCCAAGCTCGCGCCGCACATCGCGGCGATGCGCCAGCGCGTCGCCGGCGCGCTCGGCGTCGAGATCGATCAGGTCAGCATCAAGGCGAAGACGGCGGAGAAGTTGGGGCCGGTCGGCCGTGGCGAGTCGATGGAGTCGCGCGCCGTGTGCCTGCTCTGGCGCGGCGCCTGACGCCGCCGCCGGCGAACGCCAGGTCGACTACAGTCGCCGCTCGCCAAACATCGGGAGCACCCCTGTGCAGAAGCGTCGATTCCTCGCCGCGACCATCGTCGGCTCAGCGGCGGGCATGGTGCGCATGCACGAAGCGGCCGCCGCGCCGGCAGCGGCGAAGAGCGCAACCGGCCCGGCGCTGCTCACCGTGAGCGGCGCGATCGGCGCCGGCAACCGCGGCGCGTTCGATCCGGTCCTCGACCAGTTGATGGCCAAGCAGAAGCTCGCCTTCAGCAAGGCGTACGCGTTCGACTTCGCCGCGATCACGGCGCTGCCTGCGGTCACGATCAAGCCGACGCTCGAGTACGACGGCAAGCAGCATGTGCTCAGCGGCCCGTTGCTGCTTGACGTCGTCAAGGCATGCGGCGCCAAGGCGAACGAGAAGACGACGCTGTTCGTCCGCGCGATTGACGGCTACGCGGCCGAGATCAGCACTACCGAGGCAGCCAGGCGCCGCTTCATCGTCGCAACGCATCTCGACGGCAAGCCGATGGCGCTCGGCGGCCTCGGCCCACTCTGGACGATCTACGACGCCGACGCGTTCGCCGATATCGCCGCGCAGCCGCTCGGGCAGCGCTTCGGCTCGTGCCCGTGGGCGACGTATCACATCGAAGTCAAGGACGCATGACGCCGGAACGGGCGCAACGCGGCTGAGGCTCGGCGTCAGGCGCGCTTCAGCCGGATGTGGGCGAGCAGACCGCCGTCGGTGGCGTTGGTAATCTCGAACGCGCCGCCCATCCGCGCCAGCGCCTTCTCGACGATCGCGAGGCCGAGGCCGGCGCCGGTCGCCGCGGTGCGCGCGGCGTCGCCGCGAAAGAATGGCGTCGTCAGCTGGTCGATCTTTTTCGGATCGACGCCCTGGCCGTGGTCGCGCACGGTGACGATCACCCACTGGCCGGTGCGCGCGTAGCTGACGACGACGCGGGCGATGCCGGTCTCGGTCGAGCGGCCGTAGCGGCGCGCGTTCTCGAACAGGTTCTGCAGCACGCGGCCGAGCTCGACGTCGTCGGCGAGGACGCGCGTGTCGGGCGCGACCTTCGACTGGATGCGGATCTGGCTGGTGTCGCGAAATGCCGCCGCCTCGCGCGCGACGATCGTCGCGACGTCGACCGAGACGAGTTTGACCTCGCCCGGCCGCGCATAGTCCATGAACTTGTCGATGATCGCGTCGAGCTGGTCGATGTCCATCGCCATGTTGCTCTTCGCCTCGTCGTCCTGGACGCTCATCTCGGCCTCGAGGCGCAGCCGCGAGAGCGGCGTGCGCAGGTCGTGCGAGATGCCGGCAAGCATGACCGCGCGGTCCTGCTCGACCTTGGCCAGCTCGCGCGCCATCCGGTTGAAGCCCATGTTGACCTGGCGGATCTCACTCGTCATCGTCGTCTCGTCGAGGCGCGAGTCGTACTCGCCCTCGCGGATTCGGCTGGCGGCGAACGACAGGTCCTTGAGCGGCCGATTGATCAGGCGCGCGATGCCGGCCGAGCCGAGCACCGTCGCGAGCAGCGCGATCGAGACCCAGAGAGCGATCGTGCTCGACGACATCGGCCCGACGCGGGTCGGGTCGACTTTCAGCCAGAACGAGTCGCGCGCGATCGAAAAGCCGACCCAGAGGCCCGGCGTGCCGTTCATCGAGCTGGCGACGATGGTGTCGGGGCCGAGCTGGTCGCGGAGCTCACGCTCGATGACGCGCTGGAAGCGGTCGATCTCGAACGGCTCCCATCGGTCGCTCGGCTCGCGCGGCGTGAGCTTGACCGAATCGAGCGTCGAGACGCTCTTGATGATCGCGATCCGGTTGATGCCGTCGGTGCCGAGGAGGGCGGCGCGGGCGATGTTGACCAGGCTCGCGATCTGCTGCGCCGCCTGGATCGCGCGCGGCTCGAACTCGAGCGCGCGGAAGGTCTGCACCCAGGCGAAGACGCCGCTCGCGAGCAGCAGGGCGAGCAGGAAGAACGTCCGCCAGAAGAGGCTGAGGGCGACGAACTTCTTGGCGAGGCGCGGTGCCTGCGGCGGCCTCAGCCGCTCGGAGAGGGGAGTCGAG
>DASXIP010000061.1:0-7094 GCA_036497875.1 Caldimonas sp. | reverse complement strand
GGCACGATCGCGGTGATCATCCTCGGCGGCCGGCTGCTGCTGCGCCCGGCGCTGCGCTGGATCGCCAAGAGCGAGACGCCCGAGATCTTCACCGCGGCGTCGCTGCTGCTCGTCGTCGCGACCGCGGCGCTGATGAACGCGGTCGGTCTGTCGATGGCGCTCGGCGCCTTCCTCGCCGGCGTCCTGCTCGCCGAGAGCGAGTACCGGCGCGAGCTCGAGACCGACATCGAGCCGTTCAAGGGCCTGCTGCTCGGCCTCTTTTTCATCGCCGTCGGCATGAGCATCGACTTCGCGGTCATCCTCGAGCAGCCGCTGCTGATCGCCGCGACCGTGATCGGCTTCCTGCTCCTGAAGGCGGCCGCGCTCTGGGCGATGGCGCGCGTGATGCCGATCCCCAAGCTCGAGCGGCCGGTCTTCATCATCCTGCTCGCGCAGGGCGGCGAGTTCGGCTTCGTCGTCTTCCAGGTCGCCGCCAACGCCGGCGTCATCACGGCGCCGGTGTCGTCGTTCCTGGTCGCCTCGGTGGCGATCTCGATGCTGGTGACGCCGCTCCTGCTCGTCGTCGCCGACCGCTGGTGGGTCCCTGCCATCAGCGACGGCAAGAGCAGCACCCTCGAGGAGCTGAAGGACCCGCAGCACGAGTCGGTCATCATCGCCGGCTTCGGCCGCTACGGGCAGATCGTCAGCCGCATGATGTTCGCCAACGGCATCCGGCCGACAGTCCTCGACCACGACGCCGAGCAGGTCGAGGCGGTGCGCCGTTTCGGCTGGCGCGTCCACTACGGCGACGCGACCCGGCTCGACCTGATGCGTACCGCCGGTGCCGACAAGGCGCGCGTCATCGTCGTCGCGATCGACGACATCGAGCAGAGCGTCGACTGCGTGAAGATGATCGTCGCCAACTTCCCGAAGGCGACGATCGTCGCGCGGGCGCGCAACGTCACGCACTACTACGAGCTGTACGGGCTCGGCGTTCGTCTCATCGAGCGCGAGACGCTCGATTCGGCGCTGATGAGCGCGCGCAGCGCGCTCGAGCTGCTCGGCTGGCAGCCGCATCACGCGCGGAACCTGGCGCTGCGCTTTCGCCGCCACAACGTCGCCCAGCTGGCGGCGACCGCGCCGCACCGCGGCGACGAGGAGCGCCTGATCGCGGCCGCCAAGCTGGGCCGCCAGCAGCTCGAGGAGCTGTTCGCGCTCGAGCGCCAGCAGGCAGCCGAGCGGAAGGCGCACGCCGGCTGGAGCGGGGCCTCGGACCCCTAACGTGCGCCGTCGGCGAAGCGGCGCTCGCCCGCCGGCGCGCGGCTTGCCGGCGCGCGGCTCATTCGATCCGGCACGCTTCCTCGAACGACAGCCGCGGGTTGCGCCCGAGCACCTTCGACGGATCGCCGCGGCCGAGGTTGCAGATGAAGTTCGTCCGCACCGTCGTCCCGGCCCAGAACGCCTCGTCCATGCGCGCGTTGTCGAAGCCACTCATCGGGCCGCAGTCGAGGCCGATCGCGCGCGCGGCGACGATGAAGTAGCCGCCCTGCAGGCTGGCGTTGCGAAACGCGGTCGTGTCGGCGAACTCCTTCTTGCCGACGAACCACGACCTGGCGTCGGTGTGGGGAAAGAGGAACGGCAGCTTCTCGTAGAACGCGTAGTCGATGCCGAGGATCGCCGTCACCGGCGCCGCTCGCGTCTTCTCGAAGTTGCCCGGCGAGACGCAGGCAAGCAGCCTCTCCTTGGCCGCCGGCGAGCGCACGAAGATGATCCGCGCCGGCGACGAGTTGGCCGACGTCGGGCCCCACTTCATGAGGCCGTAGATGCGGCGCAGCTGCTCGTCGGTGACCGGCTCCGAGGTGAAACCGTTCTGGGTGCGTGCGTTGTCGAAGAGCTGGTCGGTGTCGATGTTCATGGCTTGCGATCGGGCCGCCCGGAAAGCGGCAAAGCCTCGATTTTCGCGGCGCCCGGTGCTGCTCGCGTGAAACGGTTTCGTCCGCGCCGTTCACGCGCGGCGAACGATCGGTCGACAATCGGACCATGTTCTCGCCCACGCAAGGCGATGTCCGGCGGTTCTTCGTCGAAGCGCGGCAAAAGCGCGACGCGGGCCGACCGCTGACGCCGCTCGAGACGATCGCCGCCGACTGGATCGAGTCGCACCCTGAGTACCGCGCCGATCTCGCCGACGCCGGTGGCGCGGCCGCCGCGGCCTATTCGGGCGAGGACGGGCGCGAGAACCCGTTCCTGCACCTGTCGATGCATCTCTCGATCAGCGAGCAGGTCTCGATCGACCAGCCGCGCGGAATCCGCGACGCGGTCGAGTCGCTTGCCGCCAGGCTCGGCTCGCTGCACGCGGCGCAGCACGAGGCGATGGAGTGCCTGGGGCGGATGCTGTGGGACGCGCAGCGGAGCGGCCGGCCGCCCGACGGCGAGGCCTACGTCGAGTGCGTTCGCCGCCGGGCGGGCCGCCGAGCGTCCGCCCCGACGTCGGTGCGTCGGCCCAGCTAGTTGCCGACCAGGCCGCGCCGGATCGCGTAGACCGTCATCTCGGAGTTGTTGGCCAGGCCGAGCTTTTCGAGGACGCGGGCGCGGTAGACGCTCACGGTCTTCGGGCTCAGCATCAGCTCCACGGCGATGTCCGACAGGCGCTTGCCGGAAGCGATCATGACGAGCGTCTGCATCTCGCGGTCGGAGAGCTTGTCGTGCGCGTTCTCGACCGCCGGCGTGGTCAGGCTCTCGACCAGCATCTGGGCGATTTCCGGGGTCACGTACTTGCGCCCCTGCGCGACGGTGCGGACGGCGCTGACGATGAGCGCCGGGTCGCCGCCCTTGTTGACGTAGCCGAACGCGCCGGCGCGCAAGGCGCGGATCGCGTACTGGTCCTCGGGGTACATCGAGACGACGAGAACGCGCATCGCCGTGCTCTCGTCCTTCAGGGCGTGCAGCACGTCGAGGCCGCTGCGGCCGGGCAGGTTGATGTCGAGGACGAGGACGTCGGCGGTCTTGTCGCGCATCAGCGCGCGCAGTTCGCCGTAGTCGCCGGCCTCGCCGACGACCTCGATGTCGGCCGCATCCGAGAGCGTGTCGCGGATGCCGCGCCGGATCAGCGCGTGGTCGTCGCAGAGGATGACGCGAATCATCGTCGGGCTACCTCGCGGCTCATCAGACGTCGGCCCACTGGCTGGGGTCGTACGACTTGTCCGGCGGCTCGGGAACGTACGCGCTCTCCGGCGTATCGAGCGGCACCGACAGGATCAGCGTCGTGCCGTGCGGGCCGCTCGACAGGTCGATCCAGCCGCCGACCGTCGTCGCCCGTTCCTGCAAGCCGCGAATGCCGAACGAGCGCGCCTTCGCGAGATCGTCCTGGCTGACGCCGCGGCCGTTGTCGGTGATCTCGAGCGAGAGCACGCCGCCGGCGAGGGAAAGGTCGATCTGAACCTGCGTCGCCTGCGAGTGCTTGCTGATGTTGGTCAGCGCCTCCTGCGCGGTCCGGTAGGCGACAAGCGGAACGCCCTGCGGCAACTCGAGCGGCTGCTTCGGCAGGCGGATCTGGCACTCGACGCCACTGCGCCGCTCGAACCGCAGCGCGATCCAGTGCAGCGCCGCCGCCAGGCCCTGCTCGAGGATCGCCGGCCGCAGGTTGTGCATGATCCGCTGGCTCGACTCGACCGCGTGCGAGACGGTCTCGAGCGCCGACTGGACGCGCGAGACGACCTGCGGCGAGCTCGAGTGGCGCGCGATCCAGGCGAGGTCGAACTTGAGCGCGGTCAGCGAGCCGCCGACGTCGTCGTGAATCTCGCGGGCGATCGCCGCGCGCTCGTGCTCGACGCTCGTCTGCAGATGCTGCGCGAGCTCGTGGAGGCGCTCCTTGGAGGCGATCAGGTCG
Source organism: Caldimonas sp. (assembly GCA_036497875.1). Taxonomy (GTDB): domain Bacteria; phylum Pseudomonadota; class Gammaproteobacteria; order Burkholderiales; family Burkholderiaceae_C; genus Schlegelella_A. The sequence goes on along the minus strand of DASXIP010000061.1, from coordinate 3,229 downwards.
CGGTCGGCGCGGACCCGCGCCCGCCGCGTCTCGGCGGCGTCGATCGCGTGCAGCAGCGCCGGAACGAGGCGGGCGAGATTACTCTTCTGCAGGTAGTCGTTGGCGCCGTTCCGCATCGCCTCGACCGCGGTGTCGTCGCCGATCTCGCCCGAGACGAGGATGAACGGGATCTCGCGCATGCTCGCCTTCAGCAGCTCGAGCGCGACCAGGCCCGAGAAGCCCGGCAGGTTGTAGTCGGAAATGACGACGTCCCACGGCTCGTCGAGCGCATCGAGGAACTCGGCTTCGGATTCGATCCGCCGCGTCTGCGCGTTCAATCCGCCGCGCGCGAGATGAGCGACGAGGACCTCGTGGTCGAGCTCGGAGTCCTCGAGGTGAAGGATGCGAAAGACGCGCTCGCGAGGCTGCCCGGGCATAGCCGTCGAGTATGCCGACTAGGGCCGCCTCTTCGCCGCTGCGATCGGTCGCGCGTCGCTTGGCAATGACAAACCGCACAGTCGAGCAACAGACCGCGGCGACATCTGCACTGCCGGCGACGGCGACCGGACGCGGGAATCCAGCGCCAGGGCGCCTAGAGATCCGCAGCCTGACGCAGCGTCTGCACCACCGGCCTCTGCAGCACCTCGCGCAATCCCCACCACCCTGCCGCCAGCGCCAGCACCGCACCCGCCGCTGCGCCGGCGAGAGGCACGACCGGCGACGGGTTCCAGCTGAACTCGAAGACGTAGCGCGCCAGCGCCCAGCTGACGGCGACCGCGGCGAGCGACGCCAGCAGCCCGGCGAGCGCACCGACGCCGAGCAACTCGGCACGCTGCACCTGGGCGAGCAGCTTGCTGCTGGCGCCGAGCGCGCGCATCACCGCGAACTCGCGTGCGCGCGATTCGCGCGTCGCGCTGACGGCGGCGAACAGGACGACGAGCCCGGCCGCGAGCGTGAAGCCGAACAGGAACTCGACCGCGCGGATGACCTGGTCGAGGACGCGCTGCACCTGTGCAATCGACGCCGAGACGTCGATCGAGGTGATGTTCGGGAAGTCGCGGCTGATCGCATTGTCGAACCCCGGCGTCTCGGGCGCGCGGTAGGCAGCGATGTAGCTCACCGGCGCGTCGACCATCGTCGCGGTCGGGAAGAGAACGAAGAAGTTGACCCGCATCGACGACCAGTCGACCTTGCGCAGGCTCGTGATGCGGCCTTCGATCGGCGTTCCGCCGAGGTCGAAGCGCAGCGTATCGCCGAGCTTCAAGCCGAGCGTCTCGGCGAGACCCTCCTCGACGCTCAGGCCGCCGGCCTCGCCGGGCGTCCAGCGCCCCGCCGAGACCTGGTTGTGCGCGGGCAGCGTCGCGCTGTGGCTGAGGTTGAACTCGCGATCGACGAGACGGCGCGCGCGCGGGTCGGCGTAGTCGTCGGGCGCGACCGGCTTGCCGTCGACCGCGACGAGACGGCCGCGGATCATCGGGAACCAGTCGTAGCGCTTGACGCCGGAGGCGCGGAGCTTGTCCTGGAACGCCTCGGCCTGCGGTGGCTGCACGTTGATGACGAAGCGGTTCGGCGCATCCTTCGGCGTCGCCTGGCGCCAGCTCGAGACAAGGTCGGTGCGCAGCAGCGCGAGCAGGACCAGCGCCAGCAGGCCGACCGCGAGCGCCGAGACCTGCAGCACGGCGAACGCCGGCCGCGCCGCGAGCTGCCGCGTCGCGAGGATGAGCCAGCGCGGTGCGCGCGCATCGGGCACCGAGCGGCGAAGGATGACGAGCGCGAGCCATGACAGCAGCGCGAACACACAGACCGCGCCGGCAAAGCCGCCGACCGCGATCAGGCCGAGCTTGAAGTCGCTCGCGACGGCGAGCAACAGCGCCGCGAAGCCGAGCGTGCCGGCGCCGAGGACGGCGATCGACGCCGGCTTGATCGCGCCGACATCGCGCCGGATCACGCGCAGCGGCGGCACCTGCGCGAGTTGCAGCACCGGCGGCAGGCCGAAGGCGAACAGCAGCGTGAAGCCGACACCGGCACCGAACAGCGCCGGCCAGACGCCCGGCGGCGGCAGCACTGCCTCGACCAGCCCGGCGAGCAGCCAGACGAAAACGTAGTGGACGGCGAAGCCGAGCACGAGCCCGGCGACGCTTGCGACGGCGCCGACGAGCGCGAACTCGACGATGTATTGCAGCGCAATCGTCCGCTGCGCCAGGCCGAGGACGCGCAGCATCGCGCAGTCGTCGAGATGGCGGCCGGCGAAATCGCGCGAAGCGATGCCGACCGCGACCGCGGCGAGCAGGGCCGCGAGCAGCGCGACCAGGTTGAGGAACTTCTCGGCGCGATCGAGCGTCTGCCGCATCTCGGGCCGGCCGGTCGCGAGCGACTCGATCCGGACACCGCGCAGGCTCTTCGCCTTGATCTCGTTTTCGGCCCAGGCGACGAACTCGCCGACCTTGGCGTCCTTCGCAGCATCGGCGGCGACCGCGAACCGGTACGAGATCCGGCTCGCCGGTTGCACCAGCCCTGTTGCCGCCAGGTCGGCCTCGTTCAGCAGCACGCGCGGCGCCAGGCTCGCGAAGCCGGTGCCGCGGTCGGGCTCGATGATGATGACGCGCGCAATCGTCAGCCGGGCGTCGCCGAGGAGCAGCGGATCGCCGATCGCGAGGCCGAGCGAATCGAGCACCGCGGCATCGACCCAGACGGTGCCGGGCGCAGGCGCAGCGGCGACGTCGACCTCGTTCGTGCCGGCCGCGCCGCGGACGCGCAGCTTGCCGCGCAGCGGATAGGCGTCGCTCACCGCCTTGACGCTGACGAGCCGCGTCGCGCCGCCCTTCTCGTCGGCAGCGCGGCCCATGCTCGGGAAGTTCGCCGTCGTCGCGGTGACGAGCCCGAGCGAGCGCGCCTTCGCCGCGAATTCGGCCGGCGTCGGCTGGTCGCTGGAGACGATCGCATCGCCGCCGAGCAGCTGGCGCGCATCGCGCGCGAGGCCGCCGTTGATGCGGTCGGCGAAGAAGCCGACGGCCGTCAGCGCGGCAACGGCGAGCGTCACCGCGACGACGAGCAGGCGCAACTCGCCGGCGCGAAAGTCGCGCCCGAGTTGGCGCCAGCCGAGCTGCCATGCCGACGGCTCACGCGGCTCGGAAACGGGGCGGATCTCGCGCGGCGCGGCGCCGGCCATGGCAGGTTCGGTCATCGTCCGCCGAAGGTACACGACTCGCGAACGTTGCGTGCAAGCGGGTTGAATCGCGATCCGGCCGGC
>DASXIP010000060.1:0-2657 GCA_036497875.1 Caldimonas sp. | reverse complement strand
GATGTTCGAGCGAATCATCGCCGGCGCGCTCGCCGATCACACCCACAAGACCAACCCGCGCCTGGCGACGGCCGACGACTACGCGCGGATGCTCGAAGAGTCGATGTAAACCGTCGTTTCGGTTGTCTTGGTCTCGGTGGTCGTCGTCTCGACGACGGCAATCGGCGCCGGCGCTACCTGGTCGGCGGCGGCAACGTCCGCGGGGGGAACGCCGTCCGGAGGCAGCACGTCGCCGGCCGGCGCCTCCCCGCGCAGCGGCGAGGCCTGGTCGCTGCGCACAGCACGCCGGCTCGGCAAGTCGGCCTGCCCCGGCCACGCCGCGAGGTACTCGGCCCAGTGCGGCTCGTCGATTGCCGCCACCGTGTCGCGCGCCAGCGCGAGCTCGTGCAGGTAGCCGGTCTCGTCGAGGCGGCCACGCATCTTCTCGAACCGACACCAGAGCAGGTACGTGTTCATCGCGTCCGTCTCGCAGTAGCGGCGGATCTCGTCGCGGCGGCCGTCGAGGTACGCGCCGTACACCTGCGAGCCGTCCATGCCGAGCTTGCCGGGGAATCCGCACAGCTTCGCCATTGCATCCAGCGGCGCGTTGGCGCGCGACTGGTACAGCGCCAGCAGGTCCATCAGGTCGATGTGGCGCAGGTGGTAGCGGCTGATGTAATTGTTGTAGCGGTGGTCGCGATCGCTGCCCTCGTCCTGGCCCATGTCCCAGTAGCGCTCGGCGACGACGCCGTGGCGAAGGCCGCGCTGCTGCAGCACCGGCAGATCGAAGCCGCCGCCGTTCCAGCTCACGAGCTGCGGGCGATGCGCTTCGATCCGATCGAAGAAGGCCTGGATGACTCCGCCCTCCTCGCTGCGGCCGTCGCGTTCGAGATCGACGAACGAACGCACCCGCAGCCCGCCGCCGCCGCGGTAGACGCACGAGATGACGAGCACGCGCTGCAGGTGTGGCGGCAGGAAGTCGTTCTTGTTGCGCGCGGCACGGTCAGCGATCTCGGCGGCGTGGACCTCGGCGTCGCTCAGCGTCGCCGCGGCGCCGCGCAGCAGGCGCAGGCCGGCGACGTCAGGGATCGTCTCGATGTCGAAGGCGAGGACCGGCGACATGTCGACGTTGCCGGCGCCGCTAGCGCGCCGGCAGCAGGCGTGCCGGATCGATCGGCTTGCCCTGGCGGCGGATCTCGAAGTGCAGCTGCACGCTGTCGGCGTCGGTCGACCCCATCTCGGCGATCTTCTGGCCGCGCTTGACGTTCTGATCGTCCTTGACGAGCAGCGTCTGGTTGTGCGCGTACGCCGTCAGATAGGTCGCGTTGTGCTTGAGGATGACGAGATTGCCGTAGCCGCGTAGGCCCGATCCGGCGTAGACGACGCGGCCATCGGCGGCGGCGAACACGGGGTCGCCGGGCTTGCCGCGAAAGACCAGTCCCTTGTTGCGCGCTTCGTCGAACGGCATCGCGACCGGTGCCGTGGAGGGCCAGGTCCAGTTGACGTCGTCGTCGGCGTCGCGCGGTGCTGCCGGCGCCGCAGGCTCGCGTACCGCAGCTGCGGGCTGGCTCGCGGCCGCCGCCCCGGAGGCACCGGCCGCAGGAACGACCGCGCTTCCCGCCCGCGCCTCGAGCGGTCTGGTCTCGATGCGGGCCGTCGTTACCGCGCGCGTCGTTGCCGTCGCGGGATCGACTCCGGGCGGAACGACGCGGATCACCTGGCCGACCTCGATGAGGTTGGGGTTGGCCAGGTTGTTCCAGCGCATCAGGTCTTTCCAGTTCTGGCCGCTGTCGAGGCCGATGCGGATCAGCGTATCGCCGGCCTTGACGGTGTAGAAGCCGGGCTTGTCGCCGTTGAAGTCGACCGCCGTTGCTCGCGCCGAATCGGCGCCAGACGCTGCGCTCGCCGCGGGGCTGGCCGCGGCAACGGTCGCTCGCGGCGTCGGCGAGCGCTCCTCGACGGGAGCGCGATTCGGTGACTGGGCGCAGCCGGCGACGACGAGGCCGGCGACGAGCAGGAGGGCGCAACGGCCGAGCGCCGAAGCTTCTGTCAGTGGCATTGGACCGGGGCGATCTGCATCGTCAGCGAACGAGGCCCGATTTTAAGGGGACGAACCGCACCGCTTCGTGAAGCGTGCGGTCGTAGCCATCGGCACGGCGGTCGACGACGACGAGCACCTGGCCGCGGCCGTTGGGCTGCTGCACCGGAGATACCAGCCTGCCGCCGACCGCGAGCTGATCGAGCCATGCCTGAGGAATTTCGCTGCCGCCGGCGGCCGCGACGATGCTGTCATAAGGCGCGCTCGGCGGATGGCCGAGCATGCCGTCGCCGAACACCAGGCGCAGGCGCGTCTCGCGCATTGGCGCGAGCAGCTCGCGCGCCTTGTCGTGGAGCGGCTTCAGCCGCTCGACCGAGATCACGCGCCGCGCCATCCGGCCGAGCAGCGCCGCCTGGTAACCGCAGCCGGTGCCGATCTCCAGCGCCGAGCCGAGGTCGCCGGCAGCCTGGGCGTTGGCGCCGCCGGCGAGGAGCTCGAGCATGCGCGCGACGACCGACGGCTTCGAGATGGTCTGGCCGTGGCCGATCGGCAGGCTCGTGTCCTCGTACGCCTGCGTCGCGAGCGCAGCGTCGACGAAGACGTGGCGTGGCACCGCCGCGAACGCCGCGAGGACGCGTGG
>DASXIP010000059.1:0-1953 GCA_036497875.1 Caldimonas sp. | reverse complement strand
CGACATCAACATGATCCTCGACATCCCGGTCCAGCTCACCGTCGAGCTCGGCCGGACGCGGATCCCGATCAAGAACATCCTGCAGCTCGCGCAGGGCTCGGTCGTCGAGCTCGAGGCGATGGCCGGCGAGCCGATGGACGTTCTCGTCAACGGCTACCTGATCGCGCAGGGCGAAGTCGTCGTCGTCAACGAGAAGTTCGGCATCCGCCTGACCGACATCGTGACGCCGAGCGAGCGCATGCGCCGGCTGAGCCGGGGCTGAGCGCGCCGGTTCTTCTCCCGCTTCCGACTCCCGACCATGCCCAACGGCCTGAGCGCGCTGCTGTGGTTCGCAGCGATCATCGCGCTGATCCCGCTGGCGTTGTGGTTCCTGAAGCGCACGCCACTCGGCGGCGCCGGCGGCGCCGGCGTCATGAAGAGCATCGCGATGCTGCCGCTGTCGACGTCGCAGCGCATCGTCACGGTCGAGATCGGCAGCGGCGACGAGCGTCGCTGGCTCGTCCTCGGCGTGACGCCGACGGCGATCACGACCCTGCACACGATGACGCCGCAAGCCGCCGAGACATCACCCGGCGCGCAGCCGACGGCGAGTTTCGCGCAGATGTTCGCCCGCCTGCGCAAGCCCAGCGCAGGAGACGACGGTGCCCGCTGAGCGCATCGGCCGCGCCGAGCACCAGCGCGCCGACGCCGAGCTCGACGCCCGGCTGCGCGGGCCGGCGCAGCGGCGTATTGCCTGGGTCGCGCTGGTCGCGCTCGCCGTCGTCGCGGTGCTCTTCGTCGCCTTCCCCGCCAGCGCGCAGACGGCGCCGGCCACGGGCGGCGCAACGCTGCCGCTCCTCGTCGGCTCGAGCGCCGGCAGCACGAGCTACTCGGTGCCGGTCCAGACGCTCCTCTTCTTCACCGCGCTCAGCTTCCTGCCGGCGGTGCTCCTGCTGATGACGAGCTTCACGCGCATCGTCATCGTGCTGAGCCTCTTGCGCCAGGCGCTCGGCACGCAGGCGGCACCGCCGAACCAGGTCGTGATCGGCCTCAGCCTCTTTCTCACCTTCTTCGTCATGGGACCGACGATCGACAAGGTCTACGCCGACGCCTACCAGCCTTATGCCGACAACAAGATCGCCTTCGACGAAGCGCTCAAGCGCGGCGAGAGCCCGGTGCGCGCCTTCATGATGAAGCAGACGCGCCAGGCCGACGTGATGCTGTTCGCCAGGCTCGGCCACGTCGACCCGGCGGTGCCGACGGCCGACGTGCCGTTCAAGGTGCTGGTGCCGGCGTTCGTGACGAGCGAGCTGAAGAGCGCGTTTCAGATCGGCTTTCTCGTCTTCCTGCCGTTCCTGATCATCGACATGATCGTCGCCAGCGTGCTGATGTCGCTCGGCATGATGATGCTGTCGCCGGTATTGATCGCGCTGCCGTTCAAGCTGATGCTGTTCGTGCTCGCCGACGGCTGGAACCTCCTGCTCGGCTCGCTCGCCGCCAGCTTCAACAGTTGATGGTGTCCTCGCGGCCGAACGCACTTTGCCAACCCTGAAAAAATGGACTCACAACAAGTCTTCACCCTCGGCCAGCAAAGCCTCTACGTACTGCTGATGGTCTCGGCGCCGATCCTGCTCACGGTGCTCGTGGTCGGCCTGCTCGTCAGCATCTTCCAGGCGGCGACGCAGATCCACGAGGCGACGCTGTCGTTCGTGCCCAAGGTGATCGCCGCCGTCGCCGTGCTCGCGATCGCCGGGCCATGGATGCTCACCTCGCTGGTCGAGTTCCTGCAGCGTTCGCTGCAAGCGATCCCCACGGTCGTCGGCTGATGCTCACGTTCACCGAGGCCGACGTCCTCGGCTGGGTGACGCCGATCCTCTGGCCGTTCCTGCGCGTCCTCGCTCTCTTCGGCGCGCTGCCGGTGATCGGCCAGGCGGGCGTGCCGATGCGGGTTCGCATCGGCCTGGCGTTCCTGAT
>DASXIP010000058.1:0-3027 GCA_036497875.1 Caldimonas sp. | reverse complement strand
ATCGCGTCGCTACTCATCGTCGGCAGCCGCGTCTCGATCGCGGTCGGGCTGATCGCGGTCGGCATCGGCATCGCCTTCGGCGTCGCCCTCGGCCTCGTCGCCGCCGTCCAGCGCGGCTGGGTCGAGGAGCTGGTGATGCGCATCGCGGACTTCACCTTCGCGTTCCCGGCGCTGCTCTCGGCGATCATGCTGACCGCGATCTACGGGCCAGGCCTCGTCACCTCGATCGTCGCGATCGGCATTTTCAACATCCCGGTATTCGCGCGCATCACGCGGGCGAGCGCGCTCGTTATCCGTTCGCGCGAGTTCGTCACCGCCGCGCGCGCGCTCGGCAAGGGTGAGTGGCAGATCACGATCGAGCACGTGCTGCCGAACATCGCGGCGATCCTGATCGTGCAGGCGACGATCCAGTTCGCGCTCGCGATCCTCGCCGAGGCGGCGCTCAGCTACCTCGGCCTCGGCACGCAGCCGCCGACACCGTCGTGGGGCCGCATGCTCAACGAGGCGCAGCAGCAACTCTTCCAGGCGCCGCAGCTCGCGGTCTACCCTGGCGTCGCGATCGCGCTCACCGTGCTCGGCCTGAACCTGCTCGGCGACGGCCTGCGCGACGTCTTCGATCCGCGCCTGGCGCGCAACCGACGCTAGGGAAGCGAGCGCGTTGCCGGCGCGGCAGCGGTGCCGTCAGCGCTCGGCCGGCGCGCGCGCGTCCGCAGCATCCTCCGCCGCGAGCGCAGCCATCACGCCCGCGATGGCGACGCGGTGTCCTTCGAGCACAGACGCTTGCGGCGCGCCACTTCGATCGACCGCAAGCGGCTGCCAGACGGCGGGCGCGATGCCGGCGAGCGTCGCGTGGCGGCGGATCGCCTCGACCGAGGGGCCACTCAATTTCCCGCCGCTGCTCTCGACCCGGGCCGCTTCGCCGCCAACGCTCGCGCCGAGCAGGAACAGCTGGCCATCGATGGGCGTCAGGCGCGCCTCGACGCGGCGGGCGAGGCCGCTCTCATCGGCCTCGAAGCGATCCTGGAGACGAACGAAGTCGGTCAGCGTGCGCGACGGCAGCGCGGCGACGTGGTCGTCGTCGATGCCGAGGCGGCGCGCCTGCTGGCGCGCGACCGCGACGTGCGCGTCGGCGACCACTTTCGCCTTCGCCTGCACGGCCGGGTCCGACATCGCGAACGAGCCGGCGAGCTCGCTCGCAAAGCCGATCTCGTAGCCGAGCCGGAACGCGGCGGCGCGATGGCCGGCCGGTAGTGCTGCCGCCGGCGTGCGCGATCGCGCCGCGAGCGTCGCCGCCTCCGCGGCGAGCCGATCGTCGGCGGTTGCACCGCGCGCGGCCGCCAGCATTCGGTCGGCGCCGGCGAGGTCGAACAGCGCGAGTTCGATCTTCTCGAGGACGACGAACGCCAGCGCCGCCGCCGCAGAGTAGGCGAGGACGCGCCAGCTTTCGCGCCAGCGGTGGGACCAAGGGCTCATCGTCATGCCGCTTTCCACGCTATCGTAGCCACGCAGCCGGAGCCGATCGATGCTGGGTGGCGAGCTCTCGTTCCATTTCCTGAACGTGATGCTGATGACGACGCTGGTCGCGCCGCTCGTTCTCTGGCGCTATCGCCGCGCCGTGCTCGCCGGCATGCAGCTCAGGCTCGGTGCGGCGCTGCCGCTGGCACCGCCGCAGCGCGCCCGGCCACGCCCGGCCGAGCGCGCGATCGGCGCCGACGCGAAGCTGGCGTGGGAAGCACGCATGCGCCGCCGCATCTTCGTCGCCACCGTCGGTGCGGCGTTCGTTCCGGCGCTCGTCCTCGCTGCGCACCACGCAGTCCTCGACGACATGGCGATCACACCGGCCAACCTCTGGCTCTTCGCCGGCGCGGCGCTGCTGATGGCGGTGCCGATGGTGGGCTTGCTCGCGGCGATCCCGTTCTGGCGATCGGTCGGGCTCGGCGTCGCGACGGCGTGCGCCTTCGCCGCAGTGCTGGTCGTGATCTCGATGCTGCAGCGCGCGGCGCTCGGCAAGGCGCCGTCGCTCGATCAGCTCTACAACTTCATCGTCTTCCTGCAGTACGCCGGCGGGACGCTCTGGCTGCCGCTCGTCCTCGCCGCGGCGCTCGGCGCGCGCCGCGTGCGCGGCGTCGCTCCCTTCGCCTTCGCCGGCCTGCTCGTGTTCGCGCTCGCGCCGTTGCTCGGCATCCGGGTCACGCAGGCGCTCGGCGGCATGCGATGGAGCTCCGGCTGGGCGCTCGAAGGCGGCATCCACGTCGGCGCGATCTTGCTCGCGCTGCCAGTCGGCCTGCTCGCGTGGTGGCGCCTCAAAGCGCTGGCGCGCGGCTACGACGCCAAGCGCTTCTCCGATGCGCAGCTGCTCGCGCACAGCTGGTGGCTGATGTTCGTCGCCGTCCACGCCGTCGAGCAGGTGAGCGTGTTTCCCGGCACCGCGGCGCTGCTGCAGATCGTCGCTGTCGACACCGTCGTCTACGTGCTGTTCCCGTTCCTGCTGGCGCACGCGCTCGCGTGGGCGCGGCGCGGCGTGCCGGCGCCGCCGCAGCGGATGCTGCTCGTGCTGCGCGTCTTCGGCGACCGCGCGCGCACCGGCGCGCTGTTCGAGCGGATCGCATCGCGCTGGCAGCGTTTCGGTGCGGTGACGACGATCGCCGCGCCCGACGCCGCCGCCGACACCGTCGATCCGGGCGACCTGCTGCGCTTCGCGACCGGCCGCATCGGCGAAGGCTTCGTCACCTCGAAGGACGGTCTGGTGCGCCAACTCGCGACGATCGACGTCGAGCCCGACCGCGATGGCCGCTACCGCATCCACGAGTTCTGCTGCCGCGACGACACCTGGCAGGCGACCGTCGTCGCGCTCATCGTGCGCGCCGACGCGATCGTGATGGACCTGCGCGGCTTCACCGCCGAGCGGCACGGCGCCGAGTTCGAGCTGCAGCAGCTTGCCGCGCGGGCGAGCGCCGATCGCATCGTGCTGATCGTCGACGCCAGCACCGACCGCGCGGGAATCGCGCGTGCGCTGCCGCCGGGCGC
>DASXIP010000057.1:0-7551 GCA_036497875.1 Caldimonas sp. | reverse complement strand
CCGGTGCCGACGGCGCGCTGCAGCCGGAAGCGCTCCTTCAGCATGAAGACGCCGATCAGCGCCGCGAACAGCACCGAGGTCTCGCGCAGCGCCGCGACCGACGCGACCGGCGCACGCGTCATCGCCCACAGCGCGATGCCGTAGGCACCGAGCGACGCGCACGAGCCGAGCAGCGCGAGCGGCCAGCGCGCCCGCATGTAGGCGAACACCGGTGCAACTTGCCGACGCCGCTGCCAGAGAACGATCGCGAAGTAGGGCAGCCCGTCGACGAGGAACAGCAGCGCGACGTACTGCAGCGCGTTGCCGGACCTGCGCACGCCGATGCCGTCGACGATCGTGTAGCTGGCGATGATCGCGGCGTTGGCGAGCGCGTAGGCGAGCGCTTTCGCACGCGTGTCCGGATGTCCGTCGGCATGCTCGCGCGACCCGGTCGTGCGCGCTGAGCGCGTCAGGCCGATCGCCAGCACGCCCGTGCTGATGCCGGCGACGCCGAGCCAGGCCGCGATTGGCACCTGCTCGCCGATCAGCCGGCCGCTCAGCAGCGCGACGATCAACGGCGCCGTGCCGCGCATCACCGGGTAGGCGAAGCCGAGTTCGCCGTGCTTGTACGCGCCGACCAGCGTCACGTAGTAGCCGACGTGGATGACGACGGAGGTCGCGAGCCAGGGCAGCGCGGCGCGCTGCGGCAACCCGACCGCGGCGACGAGGACGGCGCCGACGCCGCAGCCGAGGACGTGGATCAGCGCCGTGTCGAGCGCCTGGTCGTCGCCCGACTTGATGAGGGCATTCCAGGACGCGTGCAGGAACGCGCCGAACAGGACCGCGGCGACGATCGGCCAGCTGAGCGCGAGCGTCATCGCGCCGGTGGCAGGGCGCAGGCGGCGGCGCGGCCGAGGAAGTGACCGAGCGACGGCGTCGCCAGGTCGACCTGCTTGGCGAGGTCGTCCCACTGGCGCAGAACGACGGCGTCGCGGGCACCTGGCCGGGCGAGGAAGGCCGCCGCTGCTGCGGCGTCGAAGACGCCGCCCTGCAGCGCGAGGCTGCGCTTCGAGTCGGCGGAGAGGCGGTCGTGGTAGCCCTCGCCGACGTGGCACAGGTAGCGCTTGGCGTCGACGTGCAGCTTGATCGCGTCGAGCACGGCGTCGGGAAAGAGGCCGCGCAAGAACGGCAGCGCGAAGTACTGGTGGGTGTCGTCGACGCCGCGCAGGGTCGGCGTCTCACCCTGCGGATTGAGCAGGTGGCCGAGGTCGTGCAGCAGGCAGGCCGTGACGAGCGCGTCGCTCGCCTCGCTCTGCTCGGCGAAATGGGCGGTCTGCAGCGCGTGCTCGAGCTGCGTCACCGGCTCGCCGCTGTATTGGGCGGCGCCGTGGCGCGCGAACAGCAGTTCGATGTCGGCCAGGCTCAGCACGGCGTCAGCGCACCAGCGGCGAACGCGCGGAGTCGTCGGCCGACGCCAGGTTGGCGAACTGCGACTGGCGGATGCGCGTCGCCGTCAGCGCGCCGGCCTGCTCGAGGATCGGGTAGGCGACGCCGCAGATGTGCGAGTTGATCCGCTTCAGGTCGCTGATCAGGTCGAGGTGGAGCGAGCTCGTCTCGATGCTCTGCGCGGTGTTCTCGCGCAGCCGCGCGATGTGATTGGCAGCGTACTCGTGCTCGAGGTCGCGAAAGTGCGCCTTCTCCTCGAGCAGCCGCTTGGCGTCGCGGACGTGGCCGTCGAGGAAGACGCTCATCGCCAGGCGCAGGTTCGAGAGCAGCCGCTCGTGGAGGTGGACGATCTCGGCCATGCCGGCTTCCGAGAAGCTGCGGCTCTTCTTGACCTTCTTGTCCTCGATGTCCTGCAGGACGCGCTCGATGATGTCGCCGATCTGCTCCATGTTGATCGTGAACGAGACGATGTCGGTCCAGCGCCGGCTCTCCTGCTTCGAGAGCGCCTCGCCCGAGATCTGCGTCAGGTAGAACTTGATCGCCGAGTAGAGCTCGTCGACGGTGTCGTCGAGCAGGCGCAGCTCCTCCGAGAGGCGCAGGTCGTTGTTGCGGATCACCGGGACGATGCCGCGCAGCATCGTCTCGACGACATCGGCCTGATGCAGCGCCTCGCGCGCCGCGCACGAGATCGCGAGCGAGGGCATCGAGAGCGCGAGCGGATCGAGGTGACGCGGCCGCTGCGTAGCCGAGCTCGGCGTCGGGTCGCGCAGCCAGCGATCGACGGTCCGGCCGACCAGGCCGGTGAAACCGATGAAAAGCACCGCGAGGACGATGTTGAACGCGAGATGGAAGAGGACAACCTGCTGGTGCACGGTGTTCACGAGCTGCTGCAGCAGCACGTGCGCCTCAGGCAGGAGGAACATGAACAGCAGCGCCCCGCCGAGCTTGAAGATGAGGTTGCCGAGCGGCAGCCTCTTCACCTGCGGCGACGCGTTCGCCGTCGCGATGATCGCCAGGATGCCGCTGCCGACGTTGGCGCCGAGGACGAGCCCGAGCGCGACCGTGACGGGCAGCATCGCCGAGGAGGCCAGCGTCGCGATGAGCAGGACGATCGCCAGGCTCGAGTACGCCAGCACGGTGAGGACGGCGCCGACGATGATGTCGAGGAGGACGTCGTTCGGCAGAGCGACGAGGAGGGCGCGGACGGCAGGCGATTCGGTGAGCGGCCGCGTCGCCGCGATGATGAGCTGCAGCGCCAGCGTGATCAGGCCGAGGCCGATCAGGACGCGGCCGACCGCGCCGAAGCCGCTGTTCTGGCGCGAAATGTAGATGACGACGCCGACGAAGATCAGGAGCGGCGAGAGCCAGGAGAGATCGAACGAGAAGACGACCGTTATTGCGCTCGTGCCGACGTCGGCGCCGAGCATCACCGCGAGCGCGGCGCTCGTCGTCACCAGGTTCTTGCCGACGAACGAGGCGACGATGAGGCAGGTCGCGGTGCTCGACTGGACGATGCTCGTCACGCCGAGGCCGGCGACGAGGGCGCGGAAGCGGTTGACGAAGCTCGCCGCCAGGATCCGCCGCAGGTTCTCGCCGAAGACGCGCAGCATGCCGGTGCGCACGATGTGCGTCCCCCAGACGAGCAGGGCGATCGCGGCGAGGAGGTTGAGGAGCGGGAGCATCGCGGTGGCCGGCCTCTCAGTTCCAGGGCAGCGAGTAGGTCTTCAGGTTGGTGAAGCTCTTCATCGCTTCCTGGACGCCTTCCTTGTAGCCGAGGCCCGAGTCCTTGATGCCGCCGAACGGCGTCAGCTCGAGCCGGTAGCCGGGCACCTCGCGGACGTTGACGGTGCCGACCTCGAGCTCGGCGACGAAGCGCGCGATGTCGTCGAGGCGGTTCGTGCAGACCGCCGAGGACAGGCCGTAGGCGGTACCGTTGGCGATCCGGATCGCATCGTCGACGTCGGCGAAGGTGAGGATCGGCGAGACCGGGCCGAACGTCTCTTCGCGGACCAGCGTCATCTCGGGGCGGACGCGGTCGAGCACGGTCGGCGAATAGAGGGCGCCCTCGCGGCGGTTGCCGGCGAGCAGGCGCGCGCCCTGCGCCACGGCCTCGTCGACACGTGCCTCGAACAGGCGCGCCGCCGCCTCGTCGATGACCGTGCCCATCTCGACGCCCGGATCGCTCGGGTCGCCGTGCCGCCAGCGAAGGGTCTTCTCGACGACGCGCTCGGTGAAGTCGGCGGCGACCTTCTCGTGGACGAGCATCCGCTTGATCGCGGTGCAGCGCTGGCCCGAGTTCCTGTACGAGCCCTGGACGGCGAGGCTCGCCGCCTCGTCGAGGTCGGCGTCGTCCATGACGATGAGCGGATCGTTGCCGCCGAGCTCGAGGACGATCCGCCGGTAGCCGGCCCTGGCGGCGATCGACTTGCCGATCGCGACGCCGCCGGTGAAGGTGACGAGATCGACAGCGGCATTCGTGATCAGCTCGTCGCCGATCTCGCGCGGGTCGCCGGTGACGACCGAGAACATCTCCGGCGGCAGCCCGGCTTCGTAGAGCAGGTCGGCGAAGACAAGGGCGGACAGCGGCACTTTCTCGGACGGCTTCAGCACGATCCGGTTGTTGGTCGCGATCGCGGGAACGACCTTGTGCGCGACCTGGTTCATCGGATGGTTGAACGGCGTGATCGCGCTGATGACGCCGAGCAGCGGCGCGCGCTGGGTGTAGACGCGGCGCTTGTGGCCATGCGGTGTCAGGTCGCAGCTGAAGATCTGGCCATCGTCCCTCAGGCACTCGCCGGCGCCGAACGAGAGCACGTCGGCAACGCGACCCGTCTCGTACGTCGCGTCCTTGAGGCAGAGCCCCGACTCGTCGCTGATCAGCGCCGCGATGTCGCTGCTGCGCGCGCGCACCGACGCGGCGGCACGCTCGAGGATCGTCGCCCGCTCGTAGCGCGACAGCCTGGCGCGATAGCCGCGCGCGATCTGGAACGCTCGCCGCACCTCGTCGACGCTCGCCTTCGGCACGCTGCCGACGAGCTTGCCGTTGTACGGATTGAAGACTTCGATCCGGCGCCCGCCGCCGCGGCCGCCGCCGACCTTCGCGCCGGCGATCCGCATCGACTCGTGGCGGTCGGCGATCTCAGGCGCCATGGTTGAGCGCCAGATCGAAGGCGTCGAAGTTTCGCCAGCGGCGCGAAGGATCGATGTCCCTGAGCTTGCGGTTGACGATCAGCGGCACGCGCTGCTCGGAGACGCCGCCGTGCGAGCGCAGCGGTGCATCGAGCGCGGTCAGGTCGTGGCGCGCCACGGCGGTGCCGATCACGGTCGAGCGCTCGGCGACGATCACGAGGTCGCCGATGCGGTCGGGCGGCAGCTCGAAGAACGTCGCCGCTTCCGCTCGCGATCGGACCGATTCGATGCCGCGCAGCGCGCGAACGCGGTTCGCAAGCGCGGCGGCGTCGGCGCCTTCGGGCAGGTAGACGGTCGCGAACGAACCGAGCGCGCCGTGGTGAACGACATACGGGTCGGTGATCGGCAGGATGACTCTGGTGACGCCGGCGCCGAGCCAATCGTCGAGGATGTCCTGGAGGTAGATGACGTCGGGTTGCGAGTCCATCCGCGTCTTCGCGTTCATGCCGTGATCGGCCGTCAGCACGATCGTGCAGCCGAGCGCGTCGAGCTTGCCGAGGTAGCCGTCCATCATGCGGTAGAACGCGTCGGCGCCGTCGGTTCCAGGGGCGTGCTTGTGCTGCACGTAGTCGGTGGTCGAGAGATACATCACGTCCGGGCGACGTTCGTGCGACATCAACTCGACGCCGGCGGCAAAGACGAACTCCGACAGCTCGGCGCTGTAGACCGACGGCACCGGCATGCCGACGCGCTCGACGACCTCGTCGATGCCGTTCTCGTCCGTGGTCGCCTCGTCGGCCTTCTCGGCCGAGAAGCAGATTCCCTTCAGGCGATGGCCGAGAAGCTTCCGCAGCTTGTCCTTGGCGGTGACGACGGCGACCGACTGGCCGGCGTTGGCGAGCTCGGCGAGGATCGTCGGCGCTCGCAGCCACTTCGGGTCGTTCATCATCACTTCGGTGCCGGTCGCGACGTCGAACAGGTAGTTGCCGCAGATGCCGTGCACCGAAGGCGGGGCGCCGGTCACGATCGACAGGTTGTTCGGATTCGTGAAGCTCGGGATGACGCAGTCGGCGACGAGCATCGTGCCGGTCGCGAGGACTTCCTTCAGCCACGGCACGTCGCCGTGGGCGACCGCCTGCGCGATGTAGTCAGGCTCGCAACCGTCGACGCAGACGACGACGGTGGGCCGGTGCGCGAGCGCGTAGCTGCGGCCGTTGACGGTGATCACCGGCCGGCCCTGGCGTCGCCGCCGGCGCCCGCGGCGGCCGGTCGTTGGTGGTTCTTGATCGTCCGCTCCTTGCTTTCCATGACGTGGTCGTACATCGCCTTGCCCGCCGCCTCGGCATCGCCCGAGGCGATCGCCTTGACGATCTGGCGGTGCTCGCCGGCCGAGATCGGCATCAGCCAGCCGTCGGCGAGGTTGAGCCTGCGAAAGAGGCTCAGCTCCTTGATGAGCTTCCGGTAGATCGCAGTCAGCTTGCCGTTGCCGGCGAGCTCGACGAGACGGTCGTGGAAACGGAGGTTGAGGAGGTGGTAGCGCTGCGCGTCCTTCGCCTTGACCGCGTGCTCCATCTGCTCGACGAGGGCGCGGACTTCCTTCAGCGCCGCCGGCGCGATCGAGACGGCGAGGCGGCGGCCGACGTGCTGGTCCATCGCCGCGCGCAGGTCGAAGATCTCGATCGCTTCCTCGACCGGCAGGTCGCGGACGAAGACGCCGCGGTTCTTCTCGGTCCGCACGAGCCCCGCCTCGTCGAGCATCCGGAACGCCTCGCGCAGCGGCCCGCGCGAGACGCCGAGGCGGGCGGCGAGCGCCATCTCGGTGAGCTTTTCGCCGGGGCGCAGCTCGCCCGAGAGGATCATCCGTTCGAGCTCGCTCTGGACGACGCTCGCGAGCGAGCTCGTCTGCAGGAGCGTGATCGTCGGGTGCGGCGCCGCGGCCGCGGCGAGGGCAGGCATCGGTGCAGTAGAAACGATGAGACGCCGATTGTCAACAATCTCCAAAAAACAGTTGACTTCGCAAGGGGCATCCCTAGACTCGCCCGGCCGCTCATCGAACCGTCATCGAGTTGGCATAGGCTTTGCGCGCGGCGCGGGCGTCTGCATCCGTCGCCCACCGAACGAACAACCTGGGAGATCCGCATGATTTCGCGTTCAATGAAGGCGCTGCTCGGCGCCACCCTGGTCGCCTTCGCGGCCGGCGCGTTCGCGCAGAAGACGACGCTCACCGTCTACACCGCGCTCGAGGTCGACCAGATCAAGGCCTATGAGGCGGGCTTCACGGCGGCCAACCCCGATATCGACCTCAAGTGGGTGCAGGACTCGACCGGCGTGATCACCGCCAAGCTCCTCGCCGAGAAATCGAACCCGAAGGCCGACGTCGTCATGGGCGTTGCCGCGTCGAGCCTGGCGCTGCTCGACTCGCAGGGGATGCTCGAGCCGTACGCTCCGATCAACCTCGACGCCATCATGGCGCAGTACCGCGACAAGAAGAACCCGCCGGCGTGGTGGGGTATGGACGTCTGGGGGGCGACCGTGTGCTTCAACACCGTCGAGGCCGAGAAGAAGGGGATCCCGAAGCCCGAGACCTGGCAGGATCTGACCAAGCCGGTCTACAAGGGCCAGATCGTGATGCCCAACCCGGCGTCGTCGGGAACGGGCTTCTTCGACGTCAACGCCTGGCTCACGCTCTGGGGCGACGACAACGGCAAGGGCGGCGGCTGGAAGTACATGGACGCGCTGCACGAGAACATCGCCCAGTACACCCACTCCGGCTCCAAGCCATGCACGATGGCCGCGACCGGCGAGTACGTGGTCGGCATCTCGTTCGAATACCGGGCCAATACCAACAAGGCCAAAGGCGCGCCGATCGATCTCGTGTTCCCGAAGGAAGGGCTCGGCTGGGACCTCGAGGCCTTCGCGATCCACAAGGGCACGCAGCATCTGGAGGCGGCGAAGAAGCTGGCCGACTGGGCCTCGAGCAAGGATGCGATGAAGCTC
>DASXIP010000056.1:0-1764 GCA_036497875.1 Caldimonas sp. | reverse complement strand
GCGGTCTACGGCGACCTGACCGCCAAGCGCCTCGGCGTCGGCGCAGACGAGATCAAGAAGCTGAAAGGCCAGATCGACCACGTCTATCACCTCGCTGCGGTGTACGACCTCGCGGCCGATGCCGAATCGCAGGTCGCGACCAACATCGACGGGACGCGCGCCGTCGTCGAGTTCGCGAAGGCGGTCGACGCCGGCCATCTGCACCACGTCAGCTCGATCGCCGCCGCGGGCCTCTACGAGGGCGTCTTTCGCGAGGACATGTTCGACGAGGCCGAGAACCTCGACCACCCCTACTTCATGACCAAGCACGAGAGCGAGAAGATCGTGCGCACGGAATCGAAGGTGCCGTGGACGGTCTATCGGCCGGCGCTCGTCGTTGGCGACTCGCGCACCGGTGAGAAGGACAAGATCGACGGGCCGTACTATTACTTCAAGCTCATCCAGCGGATGCGCCAGATCCTGCCGCCGTGGATGCCGTCGATCGGCATCGAGGGTGGCCGCATCAACATCGTCCCGGTCGACTTCGTCGTCGCCGCGCTCGACCACATCAGCCATCTGAAGGCCGACCTCGCCGGCCGATGCTTCCACCTCGTCGACCCGCTCGGCTACCGCGTCGGCGACGTCCTCGACATCTTCAGCAAGGCGGCGCACGCGCCGAAGATGAACCTGTTCGTGAACGCAGCGCTGCTCGGCTTCGTGCCGAAGAGCGTCAAGAAGGGCTTGCTGGCGCTCGCGCCCGTGCGCCGCGTCAAGGCGGCGGTGCTGAAGGACCTCGGCCTGCCCGACGACATGCTCACCTTCGTCAACTTCCCGACCCGCTACGACTGCCGCGAGACGCTGGCGGCACTGAAGGGTTCGGGGATCGAGTGCCCGCCGCTGCCCGACTACGGCTGGCGCCTGTGGGACTACTGGGAGCGCCATCTCGATCCGGCGCTGCAGATCGACCGCACCCTGCGCGGCACCGTCGCCGGCAAGGTCGTGCTCGTCACCGGCGGCTCGTCGGGCATCGGCCTGGCGGCGGCGTGCAAGTTCGCCGAGGCCGGCGCGATCACCGTGATCTGCGCCCGCGACGAAGCCAAGCTCGCCGAGGCGAAAGGCGAGATCGTCGCCAAAGCCGGCAAGGGCGCCAACGTCGAGACCTTCTCGGCCGACATCGCCGACGAGGCGAGTTGCAAGGCGCTCATCGACTGGCTGCACGACAAGCACGGCGGCGTCGACTTCTTGGTCAACAACGCGGGCCGCTCGATCCGGCGCGCGATCGAGGCGAGCTACGACCGCTTCCACGACTTCGAGCGGACGATGCAGCTCAACTACTTCGGCTGCCTGCGCGTGACGATGGGCCTTTTGCCCGGCATGGTCGCCAAGCGCAAGGGCCACATCGTCAACATCAGCTCGATTGGCGTGCTGACCAACGCGCCGCGCTTTTCCGCCTATGTCGCCTCGAAGGCCGCGCTCGACGCGTGGACGCGCTGCGCATCGAGCGAGTACGCCGACCTGGGCATCACCTTCACGACGATCAACATGCCGCTCGTGCGCACACCGATGATCGCGCCGACCGTGATCTACAACAACGTCCCGGTGCTGGCGCCGGAGGATGCCGCCAACATGATCGCCGAGGCGTGCGTCTTCAAGCCAGTACGGATCGCGACGCGCCTGGGAGTCACCGGCGAGTTGCTGCACGCGCTCGTGCCGCGAGTGGAGCAGATCGTCATGAACTCGACCTTCCGCATGTTCCCCGACAGCGCGGCGGCCAAGGGCGACAAG
>DASXIP010000055.1:0-3722 GCA_036497875.1 Caldimonas sp. | reverse complement strand
CGTCCTCGTCTTCGCGGTCACGCGCGTCATCTTCATTCCGCAGGGCGAGTTCGTCGCCTTCGGCGCGCTGACGCTCGCGCTGCTCCAGCTCGGCCGGGTGCCGGGGACGATCTGGCTGCTGCTCGCGCTGGCGGCGATCGCGGCGCTGCTCGACGTCGTCGACGCGCTGCGGCGCGGCCTGCCGGCGGCACATGTCGCGCGCATCCTGCTGCGCACGCTGCTTGCGCCGGTGCTCGTCGCGGTGTTCACCTACTGGGCTGCGCCGCTCAAGCTGCACCTGCTCGTGCAGAGCGCGCTGACGCTTGCGATCGTCAGCCTGCTCGGCCCCCTCGTCTACCGCCTCGCCTACCAGCGCCTCGCCGACGCGACGGTGCTCGTGCTGCTGATCGTCTCGGTCGGCGTCCACTTCGCGCTGACCGGGCTCGGCCTCGTCTTCTTCGGCGCCGAGGGCTTTCGCAACCCGAGCTTCTGGGACGTGCGCTTCGCTGCCGGCTCGCTCGCGATCACCGGCCAGACGATCTTCATCTTCGTCGCCTCGATCGGCCTGATCGTCGCGCTCTGGCTCTTCTTCGGCCGCACGCTGCGTGGCAAGGCGCTGCGCGCGACCGCGGTGAATCGCCTCGGCGCGCGGCTGATGGGCATCTCGACCGCGGGCGCCGGGCGGCTGAGCTTCGGCCTCGCCGCGTTCATCGGCGCGCTCTCGGGCCTTCTGATCGGACCGACGACGACGGTCTTCTACGACTCGGGCTTCCTGATCGGCCTGAAAGGTTTTGTCGCCGCGATCTTCGGCGGCCTGGCGAGCTATCCGGCGGCGGCGCTCGGTGCGTTGCTGGTCGGCATTCTCGAGAGCTTCAGCTCGTTCTACGCGAGCGCGTTCAAGGAAGTGATCGTCTTCACCCTCATCATCCCGGTGCTGCTCTGGCGTTCGTTCCAGCACGGCCACGACGACGAGGAGGAATGAAGTGCCGATCCGTCGCGCCCTTCTCGCCGTCTTCGTCGCCTTCCTCGCGCTGCTGCCGCTGGCGCCGGTTCCCGAGTTCTGGATCACGCAGGCCAACTACATCGGCCTCTATACACTCGTCGTCATCGGCCTCGTCGTTCTCACCGGCGTCGCCGGGTTGACGTCGTTCGGCCAGGCTGCGTTCGTCGGCCTCGGCGCGTACACCGCCGCCTACCTGACGCTCGCCTTCGGCGTCTCGCCGTGGCTCACGGTCTGGATCGGCCTTGCCTTCACCGCGCTCGCGGCGCTCGTCCTCGCCTGGGTGACGCTGCGCATGTCGGGCCACTACCTGCCGCTGGCGACGATCGCCTGGGGCCTGTCGCTGTTCTACCTGCTCGGCAACCTCGAGTTCCTGGGCAAGTACGACGGCCTGCTCGGCATCCCGGCACTGACGTTCTTCGGCACGACGCTGAACACCGGCCGCACCTTCTTCTACCTGCTGTGGGCGATCGTCGTTCTCGCCGCGGTCGCGGTCACGCACCTGCTCGACTCGCGCGCCGGCCGGGCGCTGCGCGCGGTCAAGGGTGGGACGACGATGGCCGAGGCGATGGGCGTCGACACCTTTCGCGTCAAGGTCACTGCGTTCGTTCTCGCCGCGCTGCTCGCGAGCGTCTCGGGGTGGCTGTTCGCGCACTTCCAGCGCACCGTCAATCCGTCGCCGTTCGGCCTCAACATGGGCATCGAATACCTCTTCATGGCGGTGCTCGGCGGCGTCGGCTACGTCTGGGGCGCGCTGATCGGCGCCGGCGTCGTCCAGGTCCTGAAGGACCAGCTGCAGGTCTGGCTGCCGCGGCTGATGGGAACGAGCGGCAACTACGAGACCATCGTCTTCGGCGTCATCCTCGTGCTGATGCTGCAGTACGCGCGCGACGGCATCTGGGCGTTCGTCGACATCGCGCTGCCGCGCCTTCGGCGCAAGGTCGACTGGGCCGACGCCGCGCCGCTGGCGGAGCGGCCGCGCCCGCCGCACGGCGAGACCGTGCTCGACGTTCGCGCTGCGCGCAAGGAGTTCGGCGGCCTCGTCGCCGTCAACGATGTCAGCTTCGCCGTCCGCGCCGGCGAGATCCTCGGCCTGATCGGCCCGAACGGTGCCGGCAAGTCGACGACGTTCAATCTCGTCACCGGCGTGCTGCCGGCGACGCGCGGCGAGATCGCGTTGCTCGGCCGGCGCATCGACGCGCTGCCGTCGCGAGAAATCGCGCGTCTCGGTGTCGCCCGCACGTTCCAGCACGTCAAGATGATCGGCACGATGACCGTGCTCGAAAACGTCGCCCTCGGCGCGCACCTGCGTGGCCGCCACGGCATGCCGGCGGCGATGCTGCGCCTCGACCGGGCCGAGGAGCGCCGCCTGATGCGCGAGGCCGAACGTCAGCTGCAGCGGATCGGCATGGTCGAGCAGATGCACGAGCAGGCTGGCAACCTCGCGCTCGGCCAGCAGCGGCTGATGGAGATCGCGCGCGCGCTTGCCGCCGACCCGATCCTGCTGCTGCTCGACGAGCCGGCCGCAGGGCTGCGGCTGAAGGAGAAGGAGGGCCTGGCCGATGTGCTGCGCCAGTTGCGCGGCGAGGGCCTCTCGATCCTTCTCGTCGAGCACGACATGGACCTCGTCATGGGCCTCGTCGACCGCGTCGTCGTGATGGAGTTCGGCACCCGGCTGATCGAGGGCACGCCCGAGGAAGTGCAGGCGTCGCCGGCGGTGCGTGCCGCGTATCTCGGGACGGAGCACTGAGCGTGGCCGAGCTGCTCCTCAATGTCAGGGACCTGCACGCCGGCTACGGCCGCGCCGAGGTCCTGCACGGCCTGACGATCACCGCGCGCGCCGGCAAGGTGATCACCGTCATTGGCCCGAACGGCGCCGGCAAGTCGACGCTGCTCAACGCGCTGATGGCGGCACTGCCGGCGCGCGGCGCGGTCGAGTACGACGGCGTTCCGGTCGACATGCTCTCGCTCGAGGAGCGCGTCATGCTCGGCATGACGCTCGTCCCGGAGACGCGGGCGCTGTTCGCGACGATGTCGGTCGAGGACAACCTGCTGCTCGGCGCGTACCGCCAGTTCCGCCTCGGCGCGAAGGACAGCGCCCAATCGCTCGCCGACGTGTTCAAGCTCTTTCCCCGCCTCGACGAGCGCCGTGCCCAGCTCGCCGGCACGCTTTCCGGCGGCGAGCGGCAGATGCTCGCGGTCGGCCGCGCGCTGATGGGCAAGCCCCGCCTGTTGATGCTCGACGAGCCGAGCCTCGGCCTCGCGCCGCTCGTCGTCCGCGACATCTTCTCGACCATCGCAGCGTTGCGCGCAACCGGCGTGACGATTCTGCTCGTCGAGCAGAACGCACGCGCCGCACTCGAGGTCGCCGACTACGGCTACGTCCTCGAGATGGGCGAGATCGCGCTCGAAGGGCCGGCCTCCGATCTCGCCAGCGATCCGCGCGTCATCGACACCTATCTCGGCGCGACGCGGAAGAAGGCGGGGGCGTGAGCAACGGCGCCCGGTGATGCGGGCCGCGCTGCGCTAAGCTGGCCGCCGGGCCCCCGGGGCCGCCGCGCTGCCCCGAACGCACGAATGAGGAGACTGCTATGCCCTTGGCTCATCGCGTCGTCGCCGAATTCATCGGCACCTTCTGGCTTGTCCTCGGCGGCTGCGGCAGCGCCGTGCTCGCGGGTGCGTTTCCGCTGTACGGCATCGGCTTTGCGGGCATCGCGCTCGCCTTCGGCCTCACCGTGCTGAC
>DASXIP010000054.1:0-8735 GCA_036497875.1 Caldimonas sp. | reverse complement strand
GGCACCTGCGCGGCTCGCGCGACGAGCTCGTCGAGGCGCGCGAACGCATCGCGCCGATTCAGCTCCTGGCTGCGATGCCGCTGCGCCTTGATGACGATCACGCCCTCGTCGCTCATGCGCCGATCGGCGCGCGCGAGCAGGCGCGCCTTGATCGCCTCTGGCAACGACGACGCGGCGACGTCGAAGCGCAGGTGGATCGCGCTCGAGACCTTGTTGACGTTCTGGCCACCGGCGCCCTGGGCCCGCACGGCGCTGATCTCGACCTCGCTCTCATCGACGCGCGGCGGGTTCAAGGCCAAGCATCCGCCAGCGACTCGGCGCCCGGCCGCAGCAACACCAGCGTCACGGCGACGACCGCGGCGAGGACGAGCAGCGTGACCCCGCGTGGCCAGGTCTCGCCGACGATCTTCGACAGCGATTCCCGCCTCGGGCGCGGCGGCAGCGTCTCGTGGCGCACGTCGCGGCCGAACACGAAATCCAGCGCCAGCTCGGCCATCAGGACCGACGAGGACCACGTCACCGGCAGCCGACGCGTCGCGAAGGCGGCGATCGCGAGGACGACCAGAATGGCGACGAGCACGCTGATGACGATGTCTCCGTAGGCAAGCCTCAGCAATCGGACGACGTCGCCGGTGAACGCGATGGCCGTCGCGAGCGCGGCCGCGAACCAGATCGTGAGGCGAGACACGCTTCGGTCCGCCCGCTCGTGCTCGCTCGCGATGCGCCACCGTGCGGGGGCGACGCGCGCCGAGCGCGCGAATACAGCGAGCCACGCCCGCAGGCCGGCGACATCGCCGAGCGCATACATGAAAAGCGCGGTCAGCGGATAGCGCCACAGAGGCGAGCGCACGCCGCCGACCCGGTGCAACAGCGCAGTGGCAGCAAACCCGACCAGCATCCACCACGCCGTCAACAGCCACGCATCGCGGTCGAGCCGACGGCGCGTGTCGGGGCTCAGCTCCGCCAGGCCGATGGCGTAGGCGTCGTTCATGCGACGACGCGCACCGGAACGCGCGGCGCCCGCGCGCACATCAGCTCGTAGCCGACTGTGCCGGCGGCGAGGGCGACGTCGTCGATCGCGAGCACGACGCCCGAGTCGCTCCGCCCCCAGAGGACGACTTCGCTGCCGACCCGCGCGTTCCGGGCGGCGCCGAGGTCGACCGCGATCATGTCCATCGATACCCGGCCGACGGTGCGCGCCCGCACGCCGTCGACCAGGACCGGCGTCGCGCGCTCGTTCGTGCCCGGAGCAAGACGCGGATAGCCGTCGGCGTAGCCGCAGGCCGCGATGCCGATCCGCATCGGCCGCTCGGCGGTGAAACTGCTGCCGTAGCCAACGCTGTCGCCGCCGGCGAGGTCCTGGATCGCGATCAACTTCGTGCGCAAGGTCATCGCCGGGCGGAGCTTCCAGTCGTCGGCGCTGTGCAGCGGCGCGTCCGGCGACGAGCCGTAGAGCATGATCCCCGGCCGCACCCAGGCAGCGCCGCCGGCGGCGAGACGGGCACCGTAGCGCAGCGTTGCCGCGCTGTTGCAGACCGACCGATCGCCCGGCAGCTCGCGCGTCGCGCCGTCGAACGCGGCGAGCGCGGCATCGACGGCCGTCTCATCGGCCGCGTCCGCGTTCGCGAGATGCGTCATCGCGGTCACGGCCTCGACCTGCGGCAGCGCGTCGAGGCGCGACCATGCGGCGCGGAAGCGATCCGGGGCGAAGCCGAGCCGGTTCATCCCGCTGTTCATCTTCAGGAACACGTGGTGCGGCCGATCGGTTTTCAGCGCAGCGAGGCGATCGATCTGCTCCGTGCTGTGGACGACGTGCCAGAGCTTCAGCCGCGAGCACGTCTCGAGATCGCGGCCGTCGAAGCAGCCTTCTAGCAGCAGGATCGGACCGCGCCAGCCGAGCGTGCGCAGCAGCTCGGCTTCGGCGACGTCGAGCAGGGCAAAGCCGTCGGCCTGTTGCAGCGAATCGAAGACGTTGGCGATGCCGTGCCCGTAGGCATCGGCCTTGACGACCGCCCACACTCGCGCGCCGCCGGCGGCACTGCGCGCGACCTCGAGATTGGCGGCGAGGCCGTCGCCATGCACGAGCGCTTCGATCGGCCGGGGCATGCACGAATTCTGCCAGCCGCTCGTCGCGATGACCTCATTCACCACGAATCCGAGAAAACGCGCGTGCTATAAACCGCGCCGCAGGGAGACAAATCGGACGCAAGTTCCGATGCGAATCGCGCCGGAAGCGAATGAAAAAAGGCTTCTACACCATCATGTCGGCGCAGTTCTTCAGCTCGCTGGCAGACAACGCGTTGCTCGTGGCGGCGATCGGGTTGCTCCGGAGCAGTGGCACGCCGTCGTGGCACGTGACGGCGTTGGTGCCCATGTTCGCGCTGTTCTACGTCATCCTTGCGCCCGGTGTCGGCGCCTTCGCCGATGCGGTGCCCAAGGGCACGGTGATGCTGATCTCGAACACGATCAAAATCGTGGGCTGCCTGCTGATGCTGTTCGGCCTCGAGCCCCTGATCGCCTACGGCATCGTCGGCCTCGGCGCGGCAGCATATTCGCCGGCGAAGTACGGCATCCTCACCGAGTTGCTGCCGAACTCGCAGCTCGTCAAGGCGAACGGCTGGATCGAGGGGCTGACGATCCTGTCGATCATCCTCGGCGTCCTGCTCGGCGGCCAGCTGCTCGGCCCCGTCGTCTCGCAGCACCTGCTCGCCTTCGACCTGCCGATGATCGACACCGGCATCAGCACCGCGCCCGAGGCTGCGGTCGCCTTGATCGTCGCGCTCTATATCGTCGCCGCGCTGTTCAACCTGCGGATCCCGCGCACCGAAGCACCACTGCAGCCGCTCGCACGTGGCATCGGTGTCCTCGTGCGCGACTTCTCGAACTGCAACGCGCGTCTTTGGAACGACAAGCTCGGCCAGATCTCGCTCGCGACGACGACGTTGTTCTGGGGTGTCTCCGCCCACTTGCGGGTGATCGTCTTCGCCTGGGCGGCCGCCGCGCTCGGCTACTCGATGACGCAAGCCTCCTGGCTCGTCG
Organism: Caldimonas sp.; assembly: GCA_036497875.1. Classification (GTDB taxonomy): domain Bacteria; phylum Pseudomonadota; class Gammaproteobacteria; order Burkholderiales; family Burkholderiaceae_C; genus Schlegelella_A. The sequence goes on along the minus strand of DASXIP010000054.1, from coordinate 5,696 downwards.
GCGTCGTCGCGATCGGCACTGCGGCCGGCGCCCTGGTCGCGTCGGTACGGATGCGACTCGACCAGGCGACGAGCGTGATCCCGTTCGGCATCGCCATGGGCGTGCTCGTTGTCGGCCTCGACGTCATCACCCACGTTCGTGTCGCGATCCCGTTTCTGATCCTGCTTGGCGCCATCGGCGGCTTCCTGGTTGTGCCGATGAACGCGTTGCTGCAGCACCGGGGCGCCAACCTGATGGGCGCCGGCCGGTCGATCGCGGTACAGAACTTCAACGAGCAGGCGTGCATCCTCGGACTCGGCGCGTTCTACACCGGGATGACGCGCTTCGGCCTCTCGGCGTTCGCGTCGATCGCGGTGTTCGGCGTCCTCGTCACGGCGACCATGTGGCTGATCAGGCGCTGGCACCAGACGAACGTCGTTCGCCACCGCGACGAGGTCGAGCACCTGCTGGCGATCGCGCGGCGCGACAAGCATTGACCGCAGCCGACGCCGAGCGCGCGCCGCGCCTCGCGGCGATGGCGCTGGTCTTGAACGCGTTCGTCTGGGGCACCTCCTGGTGGCCGATGCGCCGTCTCCAGGAACAGGGGCTCCATCCGCTCTGGGCGACCGCCCTGATCTTCACGCTGGCGACGCTCGCCATCGCCGCCGTGCGTCCTCGCGCGATCGGCCAGGTGGTGCGCACGCCGGCGCTGTGGGTGCTCGTCGGCGCCGCGGGCTGCACCAACGCGGCGTTCAACTGGGCGATCGTGATCGGCGACGTCGTCCGCGTCGTCTTGCTTTTCTACCTGATGCCGCTGTGGACGGTGCTGATCGCCCGCATCCTCCTCGGCGAGCGGCTAACCCCGATGGCGGCGCTGCGGATCACCCTCGGCACGGCTGGCGCCGCGATCGTGCTCTGGCCCGACGGTACGCAGGCGGCTCCCGCGCCTGCCGGCCTCGTCGCCATGCTGCCGCTGCCGCGCTCGCTCGCCGACTGGCTCGGCGTCATCGGCGGCTTCTCGTTCGCGCTCAACAACGTGATGCTGCGACGCGAGGCCAACCGCCCGGAAGAAGGCCGTTCATTGGCGATGTTCGTCGGCGGCGCGATCGTCGCCGGGGCGCTCGCAGTGGTTCTCGGCGCGGGCGGCGCCGTCCCTGCGATTCCTGCGCCCGCCGCTTCCTGGCTGGCGCTCGCCGGTCTCCTCACCGTCGTGTTCCTCGCCGGCAACCTGTCGCTCCAGTACGGCGCCGCGCGACTGCCAGCGAACGGCACCGCCGTCGTCATGCTCACCGAGGTGCTGTTCGCGTCGCTCTCCGCCGTCGCACTCGGCGGCGGCGCGCTGACCGGCAGGCTCGCGCTCGGCGGCGCCTTCATCGTCGGCGGCGCCGTCCTTGCCGCGCTCGCACCGGGCCGCTGAGCAGCGCCCGCCGGTGCGGGCTACCATGCGATGAGCAACGACATCGCATGAGGACACCATGGCCGCGACCGTACCCGACACCATCTACGACTTCGCTACCGAGTCGATCGAAGGCAAGCACGCCAGCTTCGCGAGCCAGAAGGGCAAGGTGCTTCTGGTCGTCAACACCGCCAGCAAGTGCGGCTTCACGCCGCAATTCGCCGGCCTCGAGGAGCTGTGGAAAACGTACCGTGATCGCGGCCTCGTCGTGGTCGGCTTTCCGAGCAACCAGTTCGGTGCGCAGGACCCGGGATCGGACGACGAGATCGCGTCGTTCTGCGAGCTGAACTACGGCGTCACGTTTCCGATGATGAGCAAGGTCGACGTCAACGGCGACGGCGCCTCGCCGCTCTGGAAATGGCTCACCGCGAAGGCGCCCGGCGTCCTCGGCACGAAGACGATCAAGTGGAATTTCACCAAGTTCCTCGTCGGCAGGGACGGCAAGGTCGTCAAGCGCTTCGCGCCGAACGATTCACCCGAGTCGCTGAAGGGCGACATCGAAGCCGCTCTCGCGCGATGAGGCGCTGAGATGTTCGAGCACGTCGAGCCGTTCGGCGGCGATCCCATCCTGAGCCTGAACGAGGACTTCCAGAAGGACCCGCGGCCGGGCAAGATCAACCTCTCGATCGGCATCTACTTCGACGACGCCGGCCGCATTCCGGTGCTCGCGTCGGTGCGCCACGCCGAGCAGCATATCGTCGCCCGCGATGCGCCCAAGCCCTACTTGCCGATCGAGGGCGCCACCAACTTCCGCGCCGCCGTGCAGGCGCTCCTCTTCGGCGCCGACCACGAAGCGGTGCAGGGCGGCCGCGTCGCGACGATCCAATCGGTCGGCTCGAGCGGCGGGCTCAAGGTCGGCGCCGACTTCATCGCGCGCTGGCTGCCGGGGAGCGCCGTCTGGGTCAGCGACCCGAGTTGGGAGAACCACCGCTCGATGTTCGAGGGCGCCGGCCTCACCGTCGACGACTACCCCTACTACGACACCGCGACCGGCGGCCTCGGGTTCGACGCGATGTGCGCCGCGCTCCGCGGCCTGCCGCCGAAGAGCATCGTGCTGCTGCACGCGTGCTGCCACAACCCGACCGGCGTCGATCTCTCGCGCGCGCAATGGAACGCCCTGGTGCCGATCCTCGTCGAGCGCGGCCTCGTGCCGTACCTCGACCTCGCCTACCAGGGCTTCGGCGACGGCATTGTCGAGGACGCCTACGCCCTGCGCGCGCTCGCCGCGGCCCGCGACCGCGACGGCCGGCCGCTCGCGTTCTTCGTCGCCAATTCGTTCTCGAAGAGCATGAGCCTATACGGCGAGCGCTGCGGCGCGCTGAGCGTCGTCTGCGCCGACCGGGCGGAGGCCGGCAACGTCCTCGGCCAGCTCAAGTTCACCGTGCGCAGGAACTACTCGAGTCCGCCGATCCACGGCGGCCAGATCGTCGCCGCCGTGCTGACCGAGCCGCAGCTGCGGCGCCAATGGGAAGCCGAGCTCGGCGGCATGCGCGAGCGGATCCAGGCGATGCGAACGTCGCTGCACGGCGTGCTCGCCGCGAAGATGCCCGGGCGCGACTTCTCGTATTTCCTCCACCAGCGCGGCATGTTCAGCTACACCGGGCTTTCGCCGCGCCAGGTGGATCGCCTGCGCGAGGAGTTCGCCGTCTATCTCGTCCGCTCGGGTCGGATGTGCGTCGCCGGGCTCAATCGCGGCAACGTCGAGGCCACCGCCCGCGCGATGGCTGCCGTGCTCGCCGACTGACGCTCAGCGGCGACGGCGCGGCGCGAAGCGGCGCTGCGCGAAGAGCGCGAGGCCGGCGGCGACGCTGGCGAAGCGGTCGCCGCGGACGACGCGTGCATCGGCGAACGCCTGCCGCAGGCGATCGTTGAGCAATGCGAGACCGGTCGATCCACCGGTGAGGTACAGCGCATCGACGTCGGCCGTCGCGAGCCCCGCCTGCGCGACCGTCACCCGTGCCGCGGCGACGATGCGGCCGAGATCGGCGGCAAGCGCGTCGGCGAGCCCGCTGTCGTCGAGCCGGCTCGCGAGCCCGACCTCGACGTGATCGAGCGCGATCGCCGCCGCGCCGCCGTCGGCAACCGCGATCTTCGCCGCCTCGGCGCGGGCGACGAGATCGTGCCCGAGCCGTTGCGTGACGACCGTCATCAGACGCCGGTGCAACTCGGAATCGGCGTAGAACGATCGCATGCCCCGCAGCTCGACGACGCGCTGCGGGTTGTAGACGGTGTTGATGAGATGCCACGTCGCGAGGTCGAAGTAAACCGCGCTAGGCACCGCGCGCGGCGGCGCGCCGTCGACGCTCGGGCCGAGCGTGCCATGGCCGAGCAGCGGCAGGATGCGCGCGAGCTCGACGCGGCGGTCGAAATCGGTGCCGGCGATGTGAACGCCGTGGTTGGCGAGGATGTCGCCCCTGCGGTCGGCCCGGTCCTTGCGATCCGGGCCGACGCGGACGAGCGAGAAGTCCGACGTGCCGCCGCCGATGTCGGCGACGAGGACGATTTCCTCGCTCGCCACCGACTGCTCGTGGTCGAACGCCGCCGCGATCGGCTCGTACTGAAACTCGATCTCGCGAAAGCCGGCGCTTGCCGCGGCGCTGGCGAGTGCCGCCTGGGCCTGGGCGTCGCGCGCGGCATCGTCGTCGACGAAGTAGACCGGCCGCCCGAGCACCACGCGCTCGACCGGCGCCCCGATGGCCGCGCCGGCCTTCGTGCGCAGATGACGCAGGTAGGTCGAAACGATGTCGATGTAGCGGACGCCGCGACCGCCCCCGACGTCGGTCGTCTGCTGCAGCAGCGAGCTGCCGAGGATGCTTTTCATCGAGCGCATCAGGCGGCCGTCGATGTCGTCGACGTAGGCGGCGATCGCGGCGCGGCCGAACAGGCACGTTCCCGCCTCGCGGCGGCCATGCCCCTCGCTCTCGCCAGGGTAGAAGACGGCCGTCGGCATCGTCGCGAAGCTCGGCTCGAGCTCGACCAGGCACATCGCACCGCCGGCGGGGACGGCGACCGCCGAATTCGAGGTGCCGAAGTCGATCGCGCAGAACGAAGGGTCGTCGGCCATGGCTCGGGCGCCGCGCAGCGAAAAGGGGCGCGATTCTAGGACGCACTGCGCGCGAAGTCTGGTTTGACTATGCTTCCTCTTCGCCGTCGCAACCGGAGATCCGCCATGGCTATCGTCTCGCTTCGCTCCCTCGTCCTCGTCGCGTCGATGCTCGCCGCCGGCGCCGCCATCGCTGCCGACGTCGTCGCGACGCCGAGCAAGCCTGACGTCCTCGCGTCGGCACGCGCCCGCATCGCCGAGAAGAACTGGCCGGTCGCGATCGACGAGCTGAAGAAGGTCAACCTGCCGGCGAGCGCGGACTGGAACAACCTGATGGGCTACAGCCTGCGCAAGGCCGATTCCGCCAACCTCGCCGAGGCCGAGAAGTTCTACGACGAAGCGCTGCGCATCGAGCCAAAGCACCGCGGCGCGCTCGAATACTCCGGCGAGCTCTACCTCATGACCGGCAACCTCGAGAAGGCAGAGCAACGCCTGGCCGCGCTCGACAAGGCGTGCTTCCTGCCGTGCGAGGAATACAGCGACCTCAAACGGGCCGTGTCTCGTTACAAGGCGGCCGGCAACAAATACGTCGCGGAGTGAGCGTGGCGGCGTTGCGACGCGTTGGCGACGCAACGCCAATTGCGACCGCTTCGCCCCTCGATTGCGGGATGCGCGCGGCGCCGACAACGCAGATACTGGTCGTGCGAACCGTCGCCCCGGAGAAGTCGATGAACCTGATCGCCCGCGCCCGCCGCTACCTGTCGACCTCGCGTCGCGCGGCGCGCCGGCTGGCGGACGATCCGGCCGACATGGGCACAGCGTTCGGCCTCGACGCGATCACGACCATCCAGCCCGAATCGCCGTCGGAAATCGCGGCGCGCGAGCACGCAGCGCCGCCGAGCCGCATCGCGCTGCGCCTGCACCGCCGCTCGACCTTCTGATCGCGCGCCGGCGCGACCGGCCCACTCAGACCTCGACGACCAGCCCCGGCTGGTGCGCTTCAGCCTCACCGCGGCGCTCGGAGCCGCGCGAGTTGCAGACCACCCGCGTCGAGCCGCCGCCAGCGTGCTCGACGCGGTAGTCGTGGACGCAGTGCAGATGGCCGTGCAGCCAGAGATCCGCGAACGGCAGCAGATCGTCGTCGGCATTGCAGAAGCTCGCCGTGCCGCTGCGCGCACCGTAGCGCGGGTCGGCGCTGCGCAGGCTCGGCGCGAAGTG
>DASXIP010000053.1:0-3366 GCA_036497875.1 Caldimonas sp. | reverse complement strand
CACCTGCGATTCGTAGTCGACGTTCTTGGCCGGCGGCACCTGCCAGGTCGTGACGACCGGGTGGCGCGCGGCCACTTCGGCGCCGAGGAACGCGATCGCGCTCAGGTCCTCGAGCGGCCGCGGCTCGATGATCGCCGGCGTGAATCCCACGCCGGCGTAGCTGAAGACGATCAGCCGGCCGTCGGCCATCGGAATGGGCCGGAAGAACCCGGTCTCGGCGTTCGAAACCGCCTTCACGTCGCCGGTCGCGACTTCATAGCGGAAGATGTTCGAGACGCCGGTGTAGTAACTGCTGCCGTAGAGATAGCGGCCATCCTTCGTGAAGACGAAGCTCTCGGGCGCCGACTGGCCGAAGCGGAACTCGCTCAGCGGGGCGCTGTTTCCGGCGAGCAGCGACGCGAGCGTCCACACGCGCAGGAACTGGTCGCCGCCGACGTCGGTGATCGATGCCGACAGCAGCCGACCATCGGCCGAGACGTCGAGCTCGCTCGGCACGACGCCGTATGCGAACTCGTGAACCGTCTCCCAGCGGTCGTACGGATAGGGGATCCGCACCAGCGTCGCCAGCCCGGACTCGTGACGCACTCCCATCAGCGAACGGTCGACGGGATTGAACGCGATGCTGCCGATGCGCGCCTCCTTCAGGAGGAGCGTTTGCTTGCCATCGTCGACGTCGACCGCGATCAGGCTGCGGAAGCCCAGGTTGTCGGTCGTGAAGAAGGCGGTCCGGTGGCCGGGATCGAATGCCAGCGAGGTGACCGAATAGAGCATCGCGCCCTTGATCTCGGCCAGGGTCCGCGCGCTGCCGTCGCGCACGTTCAGCGCGGCGAGGTGATCGACGATGCCGGGATAGCGGACGCCGGCATAGAGGACGCCGCTCGCCTCGTCGAGATACGCGCGCGAGACCGAGCCCATCGCAGTCGCGGCGAGGTTGCGTTGCGCGGTGATCGGGTATTTGCGCACAGCGGCGAGATTGCGTCGCTGGAACTCGTGCTCGAACGCGATCCAGTCTTGCCATGCTCGATCGAGCGGCAGGCCGAACACCTGCTCGAACTGGTCGGCGTAGTGGCGACGACTCCCCTCGTCACGCCGCAGCCAGGCGACGACCTTCTCGGGCGAGTAAGCGTAGGCGAGCCAGGTGAAGAAGCGCCCGCCGTACAGATAGGCGTTGGCACCGACCTGGAAATCGACCCGTGTGCCGCGCGACACCAGCCCGAGCGGGTCGTAGAAGTGGGCGTCGTCGCGGACCATGGCGCGAAACACCATCTCGTCGTAGCCGCCCTGGGCGCGGCCGAGGCCGCCCGCCATCCAGGTCTCCATGAAAACGGCACCGCCTTCCAGATACCAGCGCGGCACCGTGAAGCGCGGCACCGTCAGGTAGCTGTAGAGCAGCGACTCGGGGTGCGCCGGTTGCGGCGCCACCTTGCCGAGAAAGAACCCGCGCCAGCGCCGATCCTCGCTCGACGCGAGGTCGGTCGTCGCGACGTGCACCATCTCGTGGTTCATCGTCGAGTACATCCGCTCGTTGCTCGGATTGGTCTCGAACGCGTTGGACGCCGGCGCGACGTCGATCCGCAGCAGGGTGTCGGGTGCCGGCGAGACGCCAGCGTTGCCGTAGTCGGCGAAGTCGCGCAGCCACACGGTCGTGCGCTCCGAGGGCTCCCAGCCGAAGATCCGGCGCTGCCAGTCGAATGCGTTGCTGAACGTTCGCGCAGCGTGCGGAACGAGGTAGTTCAGGCTCGGGTCGGCGTAGAGCAGATGCAGCTCGTCGGTGTCGACGAACGAGATGCCGAGCGGGCCGGGGTCGGCGAGTGCGAGAAGCGGAAAGCACAGCAGAGGACACAACGACTTCGCCAGGCGCACGCGGCTCCTCCGGGGTGGCGGCGCGCAAGGGTACTTGCAGGCGCACAAAAGACAAAGCCGCCGGCCCTTGCGGGCGGCGGCTTGCGTGCAGTTGGAACGCTTACTGCCGCGTCGAGCGGTTGGTCGACATCTCCATCGAGCGCTGCGTTTCGGCGCGTGCGGCTTCCGAGCGCTGCATCGCCATGTCCGCCGCCTTTTGAGCGGTGAGGTCTGCGGTCTTCTGGGCCGTCAGATCGGCGGTTTTCTGGGCGGTCAGGTCCGCCTTCTGCTGCGCGGCAGCGAGGTCCGCCGTCTTCTGGGCCGTCAGATCGGCGGTTTTCTGGGCGATCAGGTCCGCCTTCTGCTGCACGGCAGCAAGGTCCGCGGTCTTCTGGGCGATCAGGTCAGCTCTCTGCTGCGCGGTCAGGTCGGCTCTCTGCTGCGCGGCAGCGAGGTCCGCGGTCTTCTGGGCGATCAGCTCAGCTCTCTGCTGCGCGGTCAGATCCGCGGTCTTCTGTGCCGTCAGGTCGGCCGACTTCTCGGCGACGGAACGGGAGGCCTCAATCCCTGCGATGCTGCCGGCAGTCGATCCCGCCGGGACGCCGAGCTTGACGTCTTCGCTGCCGTTCGGCGCTGCGCGGTAGCGCTCCGCGGGCGCAACGGTCCCGACCACGTCCTTCGCGACCGGGAAGTCGAACGCGACCTGTGCCACGACAACCGCGGCAGCAGCCGCGATGCCAGCTCCGAGCCAAGCCTTGCGATGGGCGAAGATTCTGCTCTGCTGGGTCATCGTGACGCTCCTAGTGGGTGTGGACCTCGCGACGCGCGGTGCCTGCATCGCTCGCGGCTCGCCGAAGACTCGACGTCGAAATCCGAACAGCGCGTGCCCAAGTACACGCCGATCGGGAAAAGGTTGGCTCGCATCGCCAGCCGCGCGTGGCGACGACGGCAACGCCGAGGTCACCGAAGCGACCAGCCCTTCCGGGGCGTGCTCCTGAGCGACCTCGCCCAGGGCGCGGAACAGGCGCTTCCAATCCTCGAACTCGGCCCTGGCCGCCGAATCGGCGGCCAGGCGGATCTCGAGCTCGCGCGCCTCGGCATCGCTGGCCTCGCCGTCGAGGACGGCATGCATCAGCTCGGTGAGCGGGGAGTGCTTCGGTGTCATCTCACTTCCAATCCTTGAGCAGGCCGCGCAGGCGGCGCCGCGCCTCGAACAGGCGTGACTTCACGGTCTTCTCGTCGATCTCGAGGATCTGCGCCATCTCCTCGTAGCTGCACTCCGAGAAATGGCGCAGCGTCAGCACCAGGCGGTCGGTCGTCGCCATAGTCATCATGGCGCTGCGCAGCTGGCGCGCCAGCTCGGCCGCGCTTGCCTGCCGCTCGGGACCGGCGCTCTCGTCGCCGGCGACCTCGACGTCGTCGTCGAGCTCGTCTTCATGGCGGTTGCGGCGCAGAAGGTTGAGCGACTCGTTGACGGCGATCCGGTAGATCCAGCTGAAGAACTTGAACTTCGGGTCGTATTCA
>DASXIP010000052.1:0-3632 GCA_036497875.1 Caldimonas sp. | reverse complement strand
AAGCCGTTGTCGACTCCCATCACCGCGACCAGGTCGGGGTCGTGCAGCGGCGGTCCGTCGCCCTGGCCTTCCTGGTAGGCGACGAGGTTGTCGATCGCCGCCAGCGCGATGTCGTAGCGTCCCGCCATCAAGCCGTTGATCAGTGCGCCCGAGCTCGGCGTGTACGCAAGCTCGATGGCGATTCCTTGTTTCTCGAAGAAGCCTTGGCGCTGGGCGGCCCAGAGCGGCAGGTTCCAGCCGCCCGCAAAGGCGATCACGCGCAGGGCGGTGCGGCTCTCCGGCGCCGCCGCGGCCTGTGCGTGCACGACGCCGGCCGCCGTGCAGGCGATCGCGAACACGATCAGGAGCCGGAGCAGCCTCATCGCCGCATCATCGCTCGGCCTGGGCCAGATGCTCGAAAAGAAACCGTGCGATCACGGGATCGACTGTCGCCGCGTCGGTCACCGGGCCCATGTGGCCGAGCTCGGGGAACTCGATGAGCTCGGCATGCGGCAGGACCCGCGACAGCCGGCTGAGGACGCCGTGCGCCGACGCGGTCGAACGGCCGCCGGCGAGGAGGAGGACCGGCATGTCGAGCGCCGCGAACGAGGCGAGCGGCGTCGCTTCGCCGAACAGCGCGTGCTTCCAACGGCGGACGTTCACGACCGCCTTGGCGAGCGCGGGCTTCCTTTGCTCGGGGAGGCGGTCCCAGCTGCCTTGGCCGCTCCAGTAGTCGATGAAGCGCCGCGCTGCGCCGTCGACGTCGTCGCGGTCGAGCGCAAGCGCAGCGTCGGCGACCGCGTCGCGGATGCCGTCGGCGTCGTTCGGCGGTGCGCCATCGGCGTCGATCAGCGCGAACAGGGTCGGCTCGTAGAGGACGAGCGCCGCCAGCCGCTCGCGGTTGGCGAGCGCCGCGATCAGCGCGACTGCGGCGCCATAGGAGTGGCCGACAAGCGCGAACGGCGTGCCCGCCGTGCGCAACACCGGCTCGAGGAGCGCTACCTCGTCGGCGAGCGCGATCGTGCGATCCGACGGCCATTCCGGGCTGCTGCCGGCACCGTAGAGATCGGGCGCGAAAACGTGCAGGCGCGGCGACAGCCGCTCGATGAGGCCTCGCCATTGCGCCGAGTTGCTGGCGTTGGCGTGCAGGCAGACGACGCCGGGGCCGGCGCCGGATTCGCGAACGTGGGGCAGTGGTGGGTTCATCGCGGTGCCGATCTTGTGCGCTTCGCGCCGCGGCGTCATCGCCGAGCGTCCGCAGACTCTGACTGTGCGTCCCGATCACTTCAGGGTGCGCGCGGTGCGGACGATCGGGCAAGGAACGACGACGCGCCAGCAGGACCGCTGCCGCCGAACGCGCCACAGTCTCGGCATGAACACTGTTGCCGCATCTTGTGAGGACGCTTGCGCCCCGGCCGGAGCGCTCGGTCGAACGATCGCCATCGCCGCTCTGGCACTTGCGTCGGCGGTCGTGTTGAGCGTCGCGTCACCTTCGGCTCCGCTGCCGCACCTGCCCGCTGCGGCGGCTCTGGCAGCACTTCCGATGCCCTCTGGCACCCTCGCCGGGACGTCGTGCCGTGCCGAGCCTGTCGCTCGCTCCGACGCGGCGGCGGCCCGCTATCGTCGCGTCGGCCGCGCGTAGCGGACCCGCCACGCTTCCCTACATGACGTGGCGCAGCAGCGCGAGCGCGTAGACGAGGAAGGCGACAAAGGCGACGGTAAAGAGCAGCGTTCGGGCCTTCAGCAGCCCGGTGCCGCTGATGTGGACGAGAGCGTGGGCGAGGCGGGCGTAGAAGTAGACAGCGGCGCACGTGGCCGTGAGCCCCGTGTGCACGCCCATCGCCTGACCGATGAGCACGACGGCAGCGAACGGGACGAGGTTCTCGACCGCGTTCTGGTGGGCGCGATTGGCGCGATTCACCCAGGGTGGCAACGGACCAGTCGGCGCGACCCGATACGTTTCGTCAGTGAGGGGGCCGCGCGTCTTGACGTAGCCGATGACGACCGGGATCCAGAGTACCCCGGTGAGGATGGCCGTAAGAAGCAGGTAGACCAGCTCGCTGTTCATCGACTCCTCCCCGACGGCCTGGGACGGCCGCTCGCTGGCGCGAAGAATCCGCTCAATCCCGAGGTGAGGCATTGGGGTTTCCGCCTAGCCGGCGCGAGACCCGCGACCGGGCTACTGGAACTGCGCCAGCATCTTTTCTAGCGCCATCGTGAACGGCGTCTCCATCAGCGGCAGCGTCGCCAGCACGCCGACGAGGCCGACGCCGAGCGTGATCGGAAAGCCGATCGCGAACACGTTCATCTGCTGCGCGACGCGCGAGATGACGCCGAGAACGAGGTTGGCAAAGAGCAGCATCGCGACCAGCGGCAGCGCGATCCAGAGGCCGAGGCGGAAGATCTCGGCGCCCCAGCGCTGCGGCTCGACCACGCGCAGGAACGCGAACGGATCGCCCGCGACCGGGAATGTGGTGAAGCTCTGCACGACGGCGGCGATGACGAGCAGGTGGGCGCCGCTGACGATGAAGAGCCATGCGATCGTCATGCCGTAGAAGCTGCTGACGGCGGTCTGTTCGCCGCCGCTCATCGGGTTGAAGAAGCTCGCGAAGTTCATTCCCATCTGCAGCCCGACGAGCTCGCCGGCGAACTCGACCGCCGAGAAGACGATCCGCACCGCGAAGCCGAGCGAGACGCCGATCAGCACCTGCTGCAGCACGGCGAGCAGTGCCGCCGAAGATTCGAGCGCGATCGGCGCGATCGGCGGCAGCGACGCCTGGGCGCAGAACGCGATCAGGAAGGCGAGCCCGATGCGAAGCCGCACCGGCACCGAGCGCTGCGCGATCACCGGCATCGAGCTGAAGAGCGCGACGACGCGCAGGAACGGCCAGAGGATTGGCGTCACCCAGGCGAGGACGTCGGCCTCGGTGAAGGTCAGCACGGTGCTGGCCTTAGCCGACGACGCTCGGGATCGCGTGCAGTGTCCGCTGCAGGAACTCGACCAGCGAGGTCAGCATCCACGGCCCGGCGATCGCGAGCACGGCGACGGCGGCGACGATCTTCGGCACGAACGACAGCGTCGCCTCGTGGATCTGCGTCGCCGCCTGGAAGATGCTGACGACGAGGCCGACGGCGAGCACCGTGAGCAGGATCGGCGCCGAGACCATCAGCAGTACGTAGAGGCTTTGCTGGCCGAGGGTGAAGACTTGTTGCGAGTCCATTTTTTCAGGGTTGGCAAAGTGCGTTCGGCCGTGAGGGCGCCATCAACTGTTGAAGCTGGCGGCGAGCGAGCCGAGCAGGAGGTTCCAGCCGTCGGCGAGCACGAACAGCATCAGCTTGAACGGCAGCGCGATCAACACCGGCGACAGCATCATCATGCCGAGCGACATCAGCACGCTGGCGACGATCATGTCGATGATGAGGAACGGCAGGAAGACGAGAAAGCCGATCTGAAACGCGCTCTTCAGCTCGCTCGTCACGAACGCCGGCACCAGCACCTTGAACGGCACGTCGGCCGTCGGCACCGCCGGGTCGACGTGGGCGAGCCTGGCGAACAGCATCACGTCGGCCTGGCGCGTCTGCTTCATCATGAAGGCGCGCACCGGGCTCTCGCCGCGCTTGAGCGCTTCGTCGAAGGCGATCTTGTTGTCGGC
>DASXIP010000051.1:0-2668 GCA_036497875.1 Caldimonas sp. | reverse complement strand
GCCGCCCGGCACCTTGCGGATGCCGACCCGCAGCTCGCCGTCGGCCGGCGCGGCGCAGATCGAATACGAGCGCCGCTCCTCGTTGCCGCCGATCGTGTGCCGGAGCGTCAAGTGCTGGCCGTGTGTGAAGTGGAACTGCTCGGCGAGGTCTTCGGGGACGTCGAACGAGACGACGACCGCCTCTTCGGTCTCGGCACGCACGCTCTTCACGCGCAGGGGATGGAAATGGAGCGACATCGCTCTAGATCGGCTTGAAGTGCTCGAACGGCTCGCCGCAGGCGCGGCAGCGCCAGAGCGCCTTGCACGCAGTGGCGCCGAAGGCGGCGAGGCGTTCGGTGTTCGTGCTCGCGCAACGCGGGCACGCGAGCGGAACCACCGCGCGCGGAACGAAGCGGAGCGGCGCGCCTTGCGCGAGGTCGGCCGGGCCGGGCGGCGCGATGCCGTAACCGTGCAGCTTCACGCGGCCCTCGGCACTGATCCAGTCGCTTGTCCAGGCGGGAGCGCGCTGCAGGCGAATCCTCGTCGGGCCGAGGCCCGCGTCGTCGAGCGCAGCAGCGATGCTCTGCTCGATGACCTCGGTCGCCGGGCAGCCCGAGTAGGTCGGCGTGACGACGACGACGAGCCTGGCGGCGCCTTCGTCGATCACGTCGCGGACGATGCCGAGGTCGACGACCGAAAGCACCGGGACCTCGGGATCGAGAACGCCGCCGAGGACGACCCACGCGTGCTCGCAGCGCGACGGATTGCCGCGCTCCGGGCCGCGATGCGCGACCGCGTCGGCGTCGATCACCACACGCCGCCCGGATAGGTGCGTTGCAGGTGCTGCATCTCGGCGAGCATGTAGCCGAGGTGCTCGCTGTGCCGGCCGACCTTGCCGGTACTGCGGAACGCCCGCTCGGCCGGCAGCTCGAGCCCGGCGACGACGAGGACGGCAGCGAACTCGGCGCGCCAGTCGTCGCGCAGATCGGCCCAGCGCGGGCCGAGGCCGGTCGCGGCGGCGCTGTCGTCGACCGCGTCGGCATCGAAGATCTCGGCGACGTACGGCCAGAGCAGAACGAGGGCAGCCTTCGTTCGCGCCGCCGATTCAGCGGTGCCGTCGCCGAGGCGAACGACCCAGTCGGCGGCGTGCTCCTGGTGGTAGCGCGCTTCTTTCACCGCCTTGCCGGCGATCGCGGCGAGCTCGGCATCGGTCGACGTCTCGAGGCGCTGCCAGAGCAGCTTGAGGAAGACCGCGAGGGCGAGGCTGCGCAGCATCGTCACCGCGAAGTCGCCGCGCGGCAGCTCGACGATCGTGCAGTTGCGAAAGTCGCGCTCGTCGCGCAGGAAGGCGAGCTGGTCCTCGTCGTGCGCCTCACCGCCGAGGGCAGCCTCGAGCGCCCCGGCGCGCGCGAGCACGGCGCGCGCCTGGCCGACCAGGTCGAGCGCCATGTTCGTGAGCGCGATGTCCTCTTCGACGATCGGCGCGTGGCCGCACCACTCGGCGAGACGCTGGGCGTGGATCAGGCAGGTGTCGCCGATGCGCAGCAGGTACTGCACCGACGGGTGCGGCGAGACGGAGATCGACGACGATGACGATTGCATGGCCACGCTCACATGTGGTCGAGCGACTTCGGCAGCGCGTAGAAGGTCGGGTGGCGGTACACCTTGTCTTCCATCGGATCGAAGTAAGACGCCTTCTCGCCGGGATCGCTCGCCGTGATCTGGTCGGAGCGGACGACCCACACGCTCGTGCCTTCCTGGCGCCGCGTGTAGACGTCGCGCGCGAGCTGGATCGCCATCTGCGGGTCGGCGGCGTGGAGGCTGCCGCAGTGCTTGTGGTCGAGGCCAGCCTTGCTGCGGACAAACACTTCCCAGAGCGGCCATTCGCTCTTCTCGCGGCCGCGCGCCGACGGCTCGGCGGGAGTGGCGGGGCTCGCGCTCGGAGGACTGGCGGCCGGGCTCATGCGGCCTCCCGGAGGTCGCTTCGCTTCGCCGCGTGCGCGAGCGCCGCCTCGCGCACCCACGCGCCGTCGTCCCACGCCTGGACGCGAGCGGCGAGGCGCTCGCGATTGCACGGGCCTTCGCCGCCGACGACCTGCCAGAACTCCTGCCAGTCGATGGCGCCAAAGTCGTGGTGGCCGCGCTGCTCGTTCCACCGCAGGTCGGGGTCGGGCAACGTGACGCCGAGGACCTTCGCCTGCTCGGCGGTCGCGTCGATGAACTTCTGGCGCAGGTCGTCGTTGCTGATCCGCTTGATGCCCCACCGCATCGACTGCTCCGAGTTCGGCGACTCGGTATCGGGCGGGCCGAACATCATGATGCTCGGCCACCACCAGCGGTTCACCGCGTCCTGCACCATCGCTTTCTGCGCACGAGTGCCCTTGGTCATCATCGTCAGCAGCGACTCGAAGCCCTGGCGCTGATGGAACGACTCCTCGCGGCAGATCCGCACCATCGCGCGCGCGTACGGCGCGTACGAGCAGCGGCAGAGCGGCACCTGATTCATGATCGCGGCGCCGTCGACGAGCCAGCCGATCGTTCCCATGTCGGCCCAGGTCAGCGTCGGGTAGTTGAAGATCGAGCTGTACTTCGCCTTGCCCGAATGCAGCGCCTCGACGAGCTGGTCGCGCGAGGTGCCAAGCGTCTCGGCGGCGGCGTAGAGGTAGAGGCCGTGGCCCGCTTCGTCCTG
>DASXIP010000050.1:0-6285 GCA_036497875.1 Caldimonas sp. | reverse complement strand
CCGGTCGGACAGAACGCAACGTCGGCAAACGGGCCTGCCCACGCCTTCAGCATCGCTGTCCCGCCGGCGGCAGCCGCCGGGAAGAACTTGAGGAAGCGAAAGCCGGCGTCGCTTGCCGCCATCACCTCGCTCGCGCTCGCGACGCCCGGAAGGAGTGCGAGGCCGAGCGCGCGGCAGAAAGCGGCGACGCGCGGCGACCAGCCCGGGCTCACGGCGAAGCGCGCGCCGGCGGCGTGCGCGGCGCGCGCATCGGCGCCGCTGCGCACCGTGCCGGCGCCGACGATGGCCTCCGGAATCGCGCGCGCGATCGCTTCGATGGCCGCCAGCGCCGCCGGAGTCCGCAGCGTCACCTCGAGGACGCGGAGACCGCCGGCGACGAGCGCCCGCGCGAGCGGCACCGCGTCGTCGGCACGCTGCAAGACGATGACCGGGATCACCGGCGCCGGCACCGCCAGCGCGAGCGGATCGAGCGCCTGCTTCGGGTCCCCGATGGCCACAGGGACGCTCAGCGCATCACCACTTCGACCCGGTTCGCGTCCGCTGCGGTGATGCTCCCGTGCGGCATTTGCGAGATCTCGATCGTCATCCGGCCGAGCGGAACGCCGCTCTGCTCCAGGGTCTGCCGCACGACCAGCGTTCGCTGCTGCGCGAGGCTGAACTGGGGGCTGCCGGCCTCCGCCTTCGACAAGATGCCGATGCTGTGGCGCTGCGTCTGGGCGGTCGTCGCGAGCTTGCGCACCTTGGCCGCCTGCTCCTCCGACAGGCTCGCCGAGGTGGCTGCGAACGCGATCTGGTTTGGCAAATCGGCCGGTTGCACGAGCCCCGATGCCGCCGCAGCGGGCGCCGCGGTCAGCGGCGCGGCGGTCTCGGGCGTTGGATCGACAGCAGTGGCCTGCTCGGGCGCCGGAGCGCGCGAGCGCAGGCCGGCGAGCACGAATCCTGCAATGGCGATCACGATCAGCACCGCCACCGCGACTTCCGCCGCGGTGCGTGAAGAATTGCGCAGCGGCGGCGGTCTTCGATCGTCCATGTCTGTTCCGGATTTCTCCGCGACCGATTCTAGTTGGCGATGACTCCCCCATTCGCCCCCCATGCCAGTGCGCGCGACCCGGCGCGACTACTCGATCACACGCTCGCCGCCTGGAACGGCCGCGGCGATGTCTGGGTGTTCGGCTACGCCTCGCTGATCTGGCGGCCCGAGTTCGAGGCAGTCGAGGAGCGGCCGGCGACGGTGCACGGCTGGCATCGCGCCCTGGCGATGCGCTCGCGCATCAACCGCGGCACACCCGAGCGTCCCGGTCTGGTCTTCGCCCTCGTCCACGGCGGCTCGTGCCGTGGCCGCGCCTATCGCATCGAGCGAACGCGCGTCCAATCGGAGCTCGGCCGCCTGTGGGCGCGCGAGATGCCGTCCGGTGTCTACGATCCGAAGTGGCTCGCATGCCGAACGCCCGAAGGCAGCGTCCGCGGCCTGGCGTTCACGCTCAGCCGCCGCAGCCCGAGCCACACCGGCCAGCTTGCCGAAGGCGAGTTGCTCGAGATCTTCAGGACGGCCAACGGCCGCTACGGCAGCACGCTGTCGTATCTCGTCGAGACCGCGCAGTCGCTGCGCACCTGCGGCATCCATGACCGCGACGTCGAGCGGCTCGTCGCGCTCGCGCGACGCCACGCGCTGACCGCCTGAGCGCTGCTAGCGCGGCGCTGCCGCGGCGGCGCCGTTCGCGCCCGGTGTCGACGCTGCGGTGCCGCGCCGCAAGGCGTCGAGATCGTCTTCGGTGTCGATGTCGACCAGGATGCCGGCATCGTCGAGCTCGACCGGGAACGCCGGGTAGCGGGCGACGATGCGGCGTGCACCCTCGTCGCCGACGAGCGCCGTCAGCTCCGGATAGAGCTCGGCGGCGAAGGCAACCGGGTGGCCGCGCCGGCCGCGGTACTGGGCGAACGCGACCGCATGATGATCGAGCGCGCGCGCGACGGCGACCAGTGTCGCCGGCCGGATCAGCGGCATGTCGCCGGGCAGCACCAGCCAGCCGCTCGAGTCGGGGCAAGCGCTGACGCCGGCAGCGATCGACACGCCAATGCCGAGCAGGAGAGAGTCCTCGGGACCGACCTCCGGCAGGACGACGACGTCGCGCGCAGCAACGCTGCTGCGCGCGATCTCGACGAACGTCGAGGTCGTGACGACGACGGTGCGCAGGTGGCTGGCGATTGCAGTCGCGATCGTCTGCGCGAGCACGGTCGATTCGCCGAGCGGCTGCGCGAGCTTGTGGTGGCCGGCACCGAAGCGAGAGCTTCGACCGGCAGCGAGAACGACCACCGTGGGTTGGTCTGCCATGCGACGAGGATGAGAGCACGGCGCCGATTGAGGAAGTGGGAGGTCTACGTAAGGCCTTCCCCCAACGACGGCAGCGCCGGCCAGACTGCGGCGACCGACCGGCTTCGTTTCCTATACTCGACCGATGACCGACATCGCGGCGCTGCGCAAGAGCTACGAGCTGGCGGAACTCGACGAGACGGCCTCGGCGGCCGACCCGATGCAGCAGTTCGAGCGCTGGCTCGAGCAGGCGATCGCGGCGCAGCTGGCCGAGCCGAACGCGATGACGCTGGCGACGGTCGGCGCCGACGGCAGGCCATCGACGCGGATCGTTCTCATCAAGGCGGTCGATCCACGCGGCATCGTCTGGTACACGAACTACCAGAGCAGGAAGGGCCGCGAGCTCGCGATCCATCCGTTCGCCGCGCTGCAGTTCCACTGGGTCGAGCTCGAGCGCGTCGTTCGCATCGAGGGTGCGGTCGAGAAGGTCTCGGAGGCCGAATCGAACGCCTATTTCGCATCGCGGCCGCTCGATTCACGGATCGGCGCCTGGGCGTCGCCGCAAAGTGAGGTGATCGCCTCGCGGGCGACGCTGCTCGCCCATGCCGCGGCCTACGGCGCCCGGTTCATGCTGAAGCCGCCGCGACCGCCGCATTGGGGCGGCTATCGCCTGTTGCCCGAGACCTGGGAGTTCTGGCAGGGCCGCAAGTCCCGCCTGCACGACCGCCTGCGCTATCGCCGCGACGCCGCGGCGTGGCTGCGCGAGCGGCTGGCGCCCTAGCGGCGCCGCACCGTCTGCCTCCTTAGGGCTCGCCGGCCCAGTAGTCAAGGTCTTCGTCGCGCCGCGCTATGCGCGCGAAGGCCGGCTTGCCGGGCGGCCCGGTCATCGCCAAGAACTTGCCCGAGTCGGGGTACTCGACGATCTCCGGCCGATCCTGCGTGCTGATCGACAAGTACTTGAGCGGCGCATCCGAGGTATTGACGATCTGGTGCGGGTAGTCGGGGCCGGCGGGCAGGAAGGCGACGTCGCCGGCCTTCAGCTCGAGCATCTCGCCGGCGACGCGCAGCGCGCCGCGCCCCTCGAGGACGACGAACGCCTCCTCCTGCGCGTGGTGCACGTGGTACGGGCAGCCGCGCATCCCCGGCGCGACGATGTCGATGCTGATGCCGAGCGCGCGTGCTGCGGTTCCCGTGCCGAGACGGCCGCACAGCGTGTCATAGAGCGGAGGCCGCGATTCGCGCTCCTTCGGCAACTCGTCGATGTTGCGGATCAGCTGCTCGCGCAGCGCACGTGCACGTTCGTTCATGTCGCACTCGCAGTGGCGGAGGAAGCCGCGATCATGCCGCTTGCCATCGGACACACGATGGCCACCGACCCTCCGGCACAATCGCGCCCGCCGATCCTCCCGAACGACCTCCGCACCGCCGTGAACAGCCTCTTCGCCTCGCTCGGCATCGAGTCGTGGAAGCCGGTGCTCGCGGCGCTGCTGCTGCCGCCGGTGCCGTTCCTGCTCCTGGTCCTGATCGGCGCCCGCCTGCTCTTGCCGCGGCGCGGCCTCGGCTGGCTTGTCATCGTCGTCAGCGTCGCGCTGCTGTGGTCGTCAGCGTGTACCGGGGCGGCGCGGCTGCTGAGCCACGCCTTCCTGCCGCCGCCGGCGGCGCTCGGCTTCGACCGCGTGCGCGAGCTGCGCGCCGAGGTAGCGGCAAAGAAGCCGCTTGCGATCGTCATCCTGGGCGCCGGTGCCGAGCCGTTCGCTCCCGAATACGGCGTCAGTAGCCTGCAGGCGGCGTCGCTCGAGCGGCTTCGCTACGGCGTCTGGCTTGCCGGCCAGACCGGTGCGCCGCTCGCCTTCAGCGGCGGTGTCGGCCGGGCGCAGCAAGGAACGACCGCCGAGGCGCGCGTCGCAGCCAAGATCGCCGCCGACGAGTTCGCAAGGCCGATCCGCTGGGTCGAGGGCGAATCGAGCGACACCCGCGAAAACGCCGCCAAGACGATGGCGCTGCTGAAGCCCGCCGGCATCGATCACATCGTCCTCGTCACCCACGGCTACCACATGGCGCGCGCACTGCGTGCATTCACCGAAGCGGCCGGGCCTGCAGTCCGGATCGAACCGGCGCCGATGGGTCTGGCGACGGGGCTCGAGGCGCCGCCGCTCGAGTGGCTGCCGAGCTCGGACGGCTTTCGCGACGTGCGCCGGCTGCTGCGCGAGCTCGCTGGCCTCTACGCCGGCGCCTGAGCACGGCGGCCGCGACCGCGATGGCCTGGCGCGGCTCGCTCGTCCTCGACTACCACGAGCGCGACGGTCGCACGATCGTGCGCGACCGCCACGACGGGCCGCTGCGCGTCCTGCGCGCGTTGCATCCGGAAGGCGGCGTTTGCCACAGCGTTCTCGTCCATCCGCCCGGCGGCATCGTCGGCGGCGACGCGCTCTCGATTGCGATCTCGCTCGCTGCGGGCTCGCACGCACTGGTCACGACTCCGGGCGCGACGCGCTTCTATCGCAGTGCCGGCGCCGAGGCCTCGCAGTCGCTCGCGGTCGTCGCCGCAGCCGGCAGCAGGCTCGAATGGCTACCGCTCGAGACGATCGCCTACAGCGGCTGCGAAGCGAGCAACCGGATGCGATTCGACCTTGCCGCCGGCGCTGAGACGATCGGCTGGGACGTCACCGCCCTCGGCCTGCCGGCGTCCGAGCGCCCGTTCATGTCCGGCCGCTTCGCGCAGTCGATCGAGCTGGCCGGCCGCTGGCTCGAGCGCGCGACCATCGCCGCCGACGACGCCCGCCTGCTTGACTCGCCGCTCGGCTGGAGCGGTCGCCGCGTGCTGGCGACGATGTGGTTCGCCAGCGGCGATCCACTTGCCGCATCGCGCCGCGAGGCCCTGCTCGCGGCAGCACGCGAGCTCGCCCGCGCGCACCCGCTCGACGCGACGAGCGGCGCGACGGCGCCGCACGACGACGTCATCGTCGTGCGCGCGCTCGCCGATCGCGTCGAGCCGGCGATGGCGCTCCTGCAGGGCATCTGGCGCGCGTGGCGGCCGATCGCCTGGGGGCTCGAAGCGACTCCGCCACGCGTCTGGGCGACCTGAGACGCGGTCGCCGATCGCGGCCGACAGGCGGCCGTATGATCGATGCGTCTCGCCGATCTGGCACCGCTCTTGCGGTTCGCATCGTCTCCTCTTCCCAGCCCCGACGCCGATGGACCTGACGCCGCGCGAGAAGGACAAGCTCCTCGTCTTCACCGCCGCCCTGCTCGCCGAGCGGCGGCGCGCCCGCGGCTTGAAGCTCAACCATCCCGAGGCGGTCGCGCTGATCAGCGCCGCGATCCTCGAGGGCGCGCGCGAAGGCAAGAGCGTCGCCACGCTGATGAGCGAGGGCAAGACTATGCTGACGCGCGACGACGTCATGGAAGGCATCGCCGAGATGATTCCGGACATCCAGGTCGAGGCGACCTTCCCCGACGGCACCAAGCTGGTGACCGTGCACCAGCCAATCGCATGACCCTCAAGGAGCCCGCATGGTCCGCCCGCTTCGCATCGTTATCGCCCTCGCCGGTTCTTACGCCCTGCCCGCGTTCGCCCACTTCACGGGTTCGGCGATGCCGCACTGGCACGCCGGCGACATCTGGGGCGTTATCGCAGTGTTCGCACTGACCGGCGTCGCCGCGTGGATCGACCGGCGCGGGCGATGATTCCGGGCGAGCTGCTGCCGGCACCGGGCAACCACGTCCTCAACCCCGGGCGACGCGGCGCGACCTTGACGGTGCAGAACACCGGCGACCGGCCGATCCAGGTCGGCTCGCACTACCACTTCGCCGAGACCAACGCGGCGCTCCGCTTCGACCGCGCCGCGGCGCACGGCATGCGCCTCGCGATCGCCTCGGGCACCGCGGTGCGCTTCGAGCCCGGGCAGCAGCGCACCGTCGAGCTCGTCGACTTCGCGGGCGAACGTCGCGCGTACGGTTTTCGCGGCCTCGTC
>DASXIP010000049.1:0-3322 GCA_036497875.1 Caldimonas sp. | reverse complement strand
GCAACGCCGACGGTGCGCTGGCGATGCAGGCGACGGCCGAGGTGGCCTGACGCTGCAACGCGACGATCATGCTCAAGACCGCACCCGACCGCTTCCACGACATCCGCGACGCCGTCCGCGCGCTCTGCGCCGCGTTCCCCGACGACTACCATCGCGACATCGACGCGCGTCGCGCCTACCCCGAGAAGTTCGTCGACGCGCTCACCGAGGCGGGCTGGCTCGCGGCGCTGATCCCGGCCGAGTACGGCGGCTCGGGGCTCGGCCTCGCCGAGGCGACGGTGATCATGGAGGAGATCAACCGCAGCGGCGGCAACGCCGGCGCCTGTCACGGCCAGATGTACAACATGGGCACGCTGCTGCGCCACGGCAGCGCCGCGCAGAAGGAACTCTACCTGCCGAAGATCGCGAGCGGCGAGTGGCGGCTGCAGTCGATGGCCGTCACCGAGCCGACCAGCGGAACCGACACGACCAAGATCCGCACGACCGCGGTCAAGCGCGGCGACCGCTACGTCGTCAATGGCCAGAAGGTCTGGATCTCGCGTGTCCAGCACAGCGACTGGATGATCCTCTTGGCGCGGACGACGTCGCTCGCCGACGTTGGCAAAAAGACCGAGGGCATGTCGATCTTCATGGTCGACCTGCGCCAGGCCGAAAAGAGCGGAATGACGGTGCGGCCGATCGCCAACATGGTCAACCACGAGACCAACGAGCTGTTCTTCGAGAACCTCGAGATCCCGGCCGAGAACCTGATCGGCGAAGAGGGCAAGGGCTTCAGGTACATCCTCGACGGCCTCAACGCCGAGCGGACGCTGATCGCCGCCGAATGCATCGGCGACGGCTGGTGGTTCATCGACCGAGTCACGAAATACGCGAGCGAGCGTGTCGTCTTCGGCCGACCGATCGGCCAGAACCAGGGCGTGCAGTTCCCGATCGCCGAGGCCTACATCGAAGTCCAGGCCGCCAACCTGATGCG
Source organism: Caldimonas sp. (assembly GCA_036497875.1). Classification (GTDB taxonomy): domain Bacteria; phylum Pseudomonadota; class Gammaproteobacteria; order Burkholderiales; family Burkholderiaceae_C; genus Schlegelella_A. Next base: position 2,349 of record DASXIP010000049.1, on the reverse strand, counting down.
CTTTCGCGCCTGCGAGCTGTTCGACGCGAAGGAACCGTGCGGCGCCGAGGCCAACATGGCGAAGTACCTCGCCGCCAAGGCGAGCTGGGAAGCGGCCAACGCGTGCCTGCAGTTCCACGGCGGCTTCGGCTTCGCGGACGAGTACGACGTCGAACGCAAGTTCCGCGAGACACGGCTGTATCAGGTCGCGCCGATCTCGACCAATCTCATCCTCAGCTACGTCGCGGAGCACCTGCTCGGCCTGCCGCGCTCGTTCTGAGCCGTCTTCATGCGTCCGCTCGAAGGCATCACGGTCGTCACTCTCGAGCACGCGATCGCGGCGCCGTTCTGCACCCGCCAGCTCGCCGACCTCGGCGCCCGCGTGATCAAGGTCGAGCGGCCGGTGAGCGGCGATTTCGCGCGCGCCTACGACGCCCGCGTGCGCGGCCTCGCGTCGCACTTCGTCTGGACCAACCGCAGCAAGGAGAGCCTGACGCTCGACCTCAAGCACGCCGACGCCGGCGAGGTCGTCGGCCGGCTGCTCGCCCGCGCCGACGTGCTGGTGCAGAACCTCGCTCCCGGCGCGGCGGCGCGCATGGGCCTGTCGTTCGAGGCGCTGCACGAGCGCCATCCGCGCCTCGTCGTCTGCGACATCTCGGGCTACGGCGACGATCCCGAGCGACCCGGGCCGTATCGCGACAAGAAGGCGTATGACCTCCTGATCCAGAGCGAGTCGGGGTTCCTGTCGATCACCGGCAGCGCCGACGAGCCGGCGAAAGCCGGCTGCTCGATCGCCGACATCGCCGCCGGCATGTACGCATACAGCGGCATCCTCGCCGCGCTGATCGAGCGCGAGCGCACGGGCAAGGGCCGGCGCATCGACGTCTCGATGCTCGAGAGCATGGCCGAGTGGATGAGTTACCCGCTCTACTACGCCTTCGACGGCGCCGCGCCGCCGCCGCGCACCGGCGCCGCCCACGCGACCATCTATCCGTACGGCCCGTTCCCCGCCGGCGACGGCAAGACCGTGATGCTCGGCCTGCAGAACGAACGCGAGTGGGCCGCGTTCTGCCGGGTCGTCCTCGAGCAGCCGTCGCTCGCGACCGACCCGCGCTTCGCGTCGAACGCGGCGCGCACCGCCGCCCGCGACGAGCTGCGCCGGACAATCGTCGACGTCTTCGCGGCCCTCAGCGCCGCGCAGGTCACCGCGCGCCTCGACGCGGCACAGATCGCCAACGCCAGCGTCAACACGATGGCCGACGTGTGGGCGCACCCGCAGCTCGCGGCGCGCGCGCGCTGGGTCGACGTCGCGACGCCGTCGGGCGCGGTGCCGGCGCTGCTGCCGCCGGCGGCGCACGACCGCCACGAGGTGCGCATGGACGCGGTCCCCGCCCTTGGCGCGCACACCGAGGCGCTGCTCGCCGAGATCGGCCTCGACGACGCGGCGATCGCGCGCCTGCGCAGCGACGGCGCGATCTGAGGCTGCGGCCGTGGCGCGATCAGCTCTCGTCTTCGCCTGCGCGCACCTGTGCGACGAGCGGCTGTTCGCGCCGCAGGTCGCCGCGCTCGGCGCGACGCACGACTGCAGCGTCGTTGTCTTTCGCGACCAGGACTCGCTGACGGCGATGGCGGCGGCGCTGCTCGCCGCCGCGCCACCGCGCTTCACGCTGGTCGGCCTGTCGCTCGGCGGCTACGTCGCGTTCGAGGTCCTGCGCCGGGCGTCCGAACGGATCGAGCGCGTCGCCCTGCTCGACACGACCGCGGCCGGCGACTCCGAGGTGCGCCGTGCCGGCCGCTTGGCCGACATCGCCAAGGTCGAGGCTGGCGGCATCGACGCGCTCATTCCCGAGCTGCCGCGGCGCTGGCTGCTGGCGGCGCACGCGGATCGCGCCGATCTCGTCGACTTGATGGCGAGCATGGCGCGAAGCGTCGGCGCGCGCGGCCAGCGCAACCAGCAGCAGGCGATGCTCGGCCGCCCCGATTCACTTGCCGGCCTCGCTGCCGTGGGCGTGCCGACGCTGGTGCTCTGCGGCGAGCAGGATCCGGTGACGCCGGTCGCCGACCACGCAGCGATCGCGGCGGGCATCGCCGACGCCCGCTTCGAGCGCATCGCCGAGTGCGGCCACCTGTCGACGATCGAGCAGCCCGACGAAGTGAGCCGCGTGCTCGCGGATTGGCTGGCATCGACCGCTCGCACCGCCCGCTGAGCAGCGCGGCCGCTGCCGCACCCTACTCGATCGCCTTGACCATGTCCTCGACGACCTTCTTGGCGTCACCGAAGACCATCATCGTCTTGTCCATGTAGAAGAGCTCGTTGTCGAGGCCGGCGTAGCCTGCCGCCATCGAGCGCTTGTTGACGATCACGGTCTT
>DASXIP010000048.1:0-6070 GCA_036497875.1 Caldimonas sp. | reverse complement strand
GTCGACTTCGTCGGCAACATCACCGATTCGATCTACAGCCGGATGGCCTCGGAGAGGAAGCAAGTCGCCAACCAGTTGCGCTCGACCGGCTCGGCCGAGGGCGAGAAGATCCGCGCCGACGCCGATCGCCAGCGCGAGGTGATCGTCGCCGAGGCGTACCGCGACGCGCAGAAGGTCAAGGGTGACGGCGACGCCAAGGCGTCGGCGATCTTCGCCGACGCCTTCGGCCGCGATCCGCAGTTCGCCGAGTTCTACCGCAGCCTCGAGGCGTACCGGGCGAGCTTTCGCAACAAGTCCGATCTCATGATCGTCGACCCGAGCAGCGAGTTCTTCAAGTCGATGCGGGGAGCAGGGGCGCCGACGTCGGCTGCTCCGGCGAAGAAAAGGTAGTGCTTGGCTTCGTCCGCGTTCTGGGACGTTGCCCTCAGCGCAGTCGCGCTGATGCTGATCGCCGAAGGCCTGCTGCCGTTCGTGAGCCCGCTGTCCTGGCGGCGCATCTTCGAGCGGGCGCTGCAGATGAGCGACGGCCAGATCCGCTTTCTCGGCCTCGTCAGCGTGCTCTGCGGCCTGGCGATGCTCTTGCTGTTCTGGTCCTGACGTGCCGGGGCGGCCCCCTACAATCTGCTTTTTAACAAGCGGCGTTTCGCATGTCTTCTGCCTGGCTCCTGCCGGAGCACATCGCCGATGTCCTTCCGGCGCGGGCCCGCCACATCGAGACCCTGCGCCGCAGCCTGCTCGATGCGGCCGGCGGTTTCGGCTTCGAGCTCGTCATCCCGCCGATGCTTGAGCACATCGAGTCGCTGCTGTCCGGCACCGGCCATTCGCTCGACCTGCAGACGTTCAAGCTCGTCGACCAGCTCAGCGGCCGCACGCTCGGCTTGCGTGCCGACAGCACGCCGCAGGCGGCACGGATCGACGCCCACATGCTCAACCGCGATGGCGTCGTCCGCCTCTGCTATTGCGGGCCGGTGCTGCACGCCCGGCCGACGGGCAGCGGGTCGACGCGCGAGCCGCTCCAGTTCGGCGCCGAGATCTACGGTCACGACGGTCTCGCTGCCGACCTCGAAAGCCTCGAGCTGATGCTCGAGTGCCTCCGCGTCGCCGGCGTCGAGGACGTCGTCGTCGACCTCTCCGATGCGCGCGTCGTCCGTGCCGTGCTCGCTGGCGTCGCGGTCGACGCCGATCGGCTCGAAGCGGTCTACGCGGCGCTTGCCGCGAAGGACACCGCCGAGCTACGCACGCTGAGCGCCGGCTTTCCGGCCGCTTCGCGAAACGGACTGGAAGCGCTCGTCGGCCTCTACGGCGACGATGCGACGCTCGCCGAAGCGGCGCGCCGCCTGCCCGAGCGCACCGCGATCACGCGAGCGCTCGCCGATCTGCGCCGGCTCGCCGGCCACGCGCGCGGGGCGCACCCGCGCGCACGGATCGGCTTCGACCTCGCCGACTCGACCGGCTATGCGTACTACAGCGGCGCCCGGTTCGCCGCCTATGCGCGCGGCGCCAGCGATGCGATCGCGCGCGGCGGCCGCTACGACGAGGTCGGCGCGATCTTCGGCCGCAACCGGCCCGCCGTCGGCTTCGGCCTCGACGTCAAGGACCTCGCCATGCTGTCGCCGGCGCCGGCGGCGCGCGACCCCATCGCCGCGCCGCGCAGCGACGACAGCGCTCTTCGCGATGCGGTGCGCGAGCTTCGCGGCCGCGGCGAGATCGTCGTCGCTGCCTTCGGCGACGGCGGTAATTCGGGCGCGGGTGAGGGCGCACGCCGCCTCGTCGAGTCGGGCGGCCGCTGGGTTGTCGCCCAGCACTGAACATAGACACCATTGACGCGAACACGCGAGCGGCAGCGGCCGCGCCAGGCCGCAATGTCGTCGTCGTCGGCACCCAGTGGGGCGACGAAGGCAAGGGCAAGGTCGTCGACTGGCTCACCGACCACGCGCAGGCGGTCGTGCGCTTCCAGGGCGGCCACAACGCCGGCCACACGCTCGTCATCGACGGCGTCAAGACGGCGCTGCAGCTGATCCCTTCGGGAATCATGCGCAAGGGCGTCGCCTGCTTCATCGGCAACGGAGTCGTCGTCGACCCCCAGCATCTGCTCGGCGAGATCGCGCGGCTGGAGGCGATGGGGCTCGAGGTGCGCTCGCGCTTGCTCATTAGCGAGTCGTGCCCGCTGATCCTGCCGTTCCACGTCGAAGTCGACAAGGCGCGCGAGCAGCTGCGCGAGACGAGCGGCGCCGGCAAGATCGGCACCACCGGCAAGGGCATCGGCCCGGCATACGAAGACAAGGTCGCGCGCCGCGCCCTGCGCGTGCAGGACCTGAAGCACCCGCAACGCTTCGCCGCCAAGCTACGCGAGCTGCTGGCACTCCACAACTACGCCCTCGAGGGCTGGTTCCACGCCACGCCGCTCGCGTTCGAGCCGATCTTCGACGCGGCGATGCGCGCCGGCGAGGCGCTCCGGCCGATGATCGGCGACGTCGGCTACGCGATCTACAACGCGCACCGGGCCGGCACCAACGTGCTCTTTGAAGGCGCGCAGGGGACGCTGCTCGACATCGACCACGGCACCTACCCGTACGTGACCTCGAGCAACTGCGTCGCTGGCAATGCCGCGGCGGGAACCGGCGTCGGCCCGAACTTCCTGCACTACATCCTCGGCATCACCAAGGCGTACACGACGCGGGTCGGCGGCGGCCCGTTCCCGACCGAGCTGCCGATCGACGAGCCGGGGTCGATCGGCCACCATCTTTCGACCGTCGGCCAGGAGCGCGGCACCGTCACCGGCCGGGCGCGCCGCTGCGGCTGGCTCGATGCCGCGCTGCTCAAACGCTCGATCATCATCAACGGCATCTCGGGCTTGTGCATCACGAAGCTCGACGTCCTCGACGGCCTCCCGGAGATCCAGGTCTGCGTCGGCTACGAGCTCGGCGGCAAGCGGATCGACATCCTGCCGCTCGACGCCGACGACATCGCCGCCTGCGTGCCGATCTACGACACGCTGCCGGGCTGGAGCGAGAGCACGTTCGGCGTCACCCGCTGGGATGCGTTGCCGTCCAACGCGCGCCGCTATCTCGAGCGCGTTGCCGCCTTCATCGGCGCGCCGATCGACATGGTCTCGACCGGGCCGGATCGCGAGCACACGATCCTGCTGCGCCATCCCTACCTGCCGGACGCCGCGCCGACACGCACCGCCGAGGGTCGGCGCGCTGTTTCATCCTGAATCGCCGAGGACGATCGCATGCTCACCGACGACGGCAAGCACCTCTACGTCTCCTGGGACGAGTACCACATGCTGATCGAGCGCCTGGCGCTCAAGATCGACGCCTCGGGCTGGCCCTTCGACCAGATCCTGTGCCTCGCGCGCGGCGGCATGCGGCCGGGCGACGTGCTCTCTCGCGTCTTCGACAAGCCGCTTGCGATCATGGCGACGAGCTCGTACCGCGCCGAGGCCGGGACAATCCAAGGTCGTCTCGACATGGCCAAGTACATTACCTTGCCGCGCGGCGAGCTCGCCGGGCGCGTCCTCCTCGTCGATGACCTGGCCGACTCGGGGATCACCCTGCGCGCAGTCGTCGATCGGCTGCGCGGAATGCCGTCGATCAGCGAGCTCAAGTCGGCGGTGATCTGGACCAAGGGCGTCTCGACCTACACACCCGACTACTATGTCGAGTTGCTACCGACGAGCCCATGGATCCACCAGCCGTTCGAGGAGTACGACGACCTTCGCCCGGCCGGACTCGCCAAGAAATTCCAGATCTGACGCCACAAAAGAGAAGGGCCGGCAAAGGCCGGCCCACTTCTCCATCCAAATTCTTTGGTGCCCAGGAAGGGACTCGAACCCCCACGGAGTTACCCGCTAGTACCTGAAACTAGTGCGTCTACCAATTCCGCCACCTGGGCATCTCAGGCAACCACGGACTTTATCATCAAAGCAACAACATCGAAGACCTCCACCGTCGGCAGCGAGCTGCTCGCCGAGGTGGAAGGCACGGTCCAGGGCCATCGCGACGGCCACGGCTTCGTCGTCCGCGACGACCGCCAGGCTGACATCGTTCTCTCGCCGCAGGAGATGAAGAGCGTCCTGCACGGCGACCGGGTGCGGGCCCGCATCGTCCGCTATGACAAGAAGACGAGGCCCGAAGGCCGCGTCCTCGAGATCCTCGAGCGCAAGAAGGCGCCGATCATCGGCCGCTTGCTGCACGAGAGCGGCATCTGGCTGCTCGCTCCCGAGGACAAGCGCTTCGGCCAGGACATCATCGTGCCGAAGAACGGCATCGCCGACGCGAAGGTCGGCCAAGTCGTCGCGATCGAGCTGATGGAGCCGCCGTCGATGCACTCGCAGCCGGTCGGCCGCGTCACCGAGGTGCTTGGCGAGATCGACGATCCCGGCATGGAGATCGAGATCGCGGTGCGCAAGTACGAAGTGCCGCATATCTTCTCGGCGGCGGCGCTGGCGCAGGCGGCAGCTTTGCCGAGCGAGGTGAAGGGTGCCGATCGCAAGGGCCGCATCGACCTGACGGACGTCCCGCTCGTCACGATCGACGGCGAAGATGCGCGCGACTTCGACGACGCCGTCTACTCCGAGCCGGCGCGGATCGGCAAGTCGAAGAGCGAGAACGGCTGGCGGCTGATCGTCGCGATCGCCGACGTCAGCCACTACGTGCGGCCCGGCGAGCCGATCGACCTCGACGCCTACGAGCGCGCGACGTCGGTGTATTTCCCGCGCCGCGTCATCCCGATGCTGCCCGAGAAGCTCTCGAACGGCCTATGCTCGCTCAACCCTGAAGTAGAACGCCTCGCGATGGTCTGCGACATGCTTGTCAGCGACCGCGGCGAGGTCCAGGCGTACCAGTTCTTCCCGGCGGTGATCCGCTCGGCGGCGCGCCTCACCTACACCGAGGTCGCTGCAATCCTGGCCAACACACGCGGCCCGGAGGCAGGGCGCAGAAGCGCGCTGGTACCGCACCTGCTCGACCTGCACGACGTCTATCGCGCGCTCTTGAGGGCGCGCAGCCAGCGCGGCGCGATCGACTTCGAGACCACCGAGACGCAGATCGTTTGCGACGAGAACGGCCGGATCGACAAGATCATCCCGCGTACCCGCAACGAGGCGCATCGCCTGATCGAGGAGTCGATGCTGGCCGCCAACGTCTGCTCGGCGGACTTCATCGCCCGCGCCAAGCATCCTGCGCTCTACCGTGTCCACGAAGGGCCGACACCGGAGAAGAAAACGCTGCTGCAGAACTATCTGCGCGCGCTCGGCCTCGGACTGTCGATCAGCGACGACCCCAAGCCCGCCGAGTACCAGGCGATCGCAGCCGCGACCAAGGAGCGGGCCGACGCGGCGCAGATCCACCAGATGCTGTTGCGCTCGATGCAGCAGGCGATCTACACGAGCAAGAACATCGGCCACTTCGGCCTCGCCTACGAGGCCTATACGCACTTCACGAGCCCGATCCGGCGCTATCCGGACCTGCTCGTGCACCGCGTCATCAAGGCGCTGCTCGAGAGCCGGCGCTATCCGATCGGCGCCCGTACGGAAGGCGAGCCGGCGAAGAGGGCGCGGCTCGCGAGGTCCGCCAAGACGGCGAAGAACGCGCGCCCGGGCGCTGCCGCGCTGCCGCCGCTCGCGCCGGGCGGCGAGCTGGAGGCGTGGGAGATCGCGGGCGCGCATTGCAGCGCCAACGAGCGCCGCGCCGACGAAGCGTCGCGCGATGTCGAGGCGTGGCTCAAGTGCCGCTACATGCGCGAGCACCTCGGCGAGGAGTTCGGCGGCGCCGTCAGCGCGGTGACGAGCTTCGGCCTCTTCGTCCAGCTCGACGGCCTCTACGTCGAAGGGCTCGTTCACGTCACCGAGCTCGGCGGCGAGTACTTCCGCTTCGACGAAATCCGCCAGGAGCTGCGCGGCGAGCGCTCGGGGATCCGCTACGTCGTCGGCACGCGGGTCCGTGTGCAGGTCAGCCGGGTCGACCTCGACGGTCGCAAGATCGACTTCCGCCTCGTCCGCGACGGCGAGGACGCCACCGGTGCGCTGCGCCCTCGCCGCGACAAGGCGGTCGAACGCAACGACGCC
>DASXIP010000047.1:0-1785 GCA_036497875.1 Caldimonas sp. | reverse complement strand
GATCACCGGCCCGACGTCGGTCGCAGCCTGGGACGGATCGCCGACGCTCAGCGCATCCATCGCCCCGACCAGGCCCTCGATCAGGCCATCGGCGGTGTCGTTGGGCAGGAACAGCAGGCGCAGCGCCGAGCAGCGCTGGCCGGCGGAACGGAACGCCGACGTCATCACGTCGTCCGTGACTTGCTCCGGCAGCGCGGTCGCGTCGACGATCATCGGATTGATGCCGCCGGTCTCCGCGATCAGCGGCACGATGGCCGCCTCCTTGGCCGCCAGCGCGCGATTGATCGCGCGCGCAACTTCGGTCGAGCCGGTGAAGGCGACGCCGGCGACGAGCGGGTCGGCGACGAGCGCGGCGCCTACCTTGCCGTCGCCCGCCAGCAGATGCAGCGCGCTCGCCGGAACGCCCGCTTGGTGCAAGGCGCGCACCGTCTCGGCGGCGATCAGGGGCGTCTGCTCGGCGGGTTTCGCCACTACGGCATTGCCGGCAGCGAGCGCGGCGCTGACCTGACCGAGAAAGATCGAGAGCGGAAAATTCCATGGGCTGATGCAGGCGAACACGCCGCGGCCGCGGTAGCGAAGCTCGTTGGTCTCCCCGGTCGGGCCCGGCAAGAGGAGCGGAGCAAGCGAGCGGCGCGCCTCGACGGCGTAATAGCGGCAGAAATCGATCGCCTCGCGCACTTCCGCCACCGCGTCGTCGAGCGTCTTGCCGCCTTCGACTTGCAACAGCGCGATCAGCCGGCCGCGCCGCGCTTCCAGGAGGTTGCCCGCGCGTTCGAGCACGCCGGCTCGCACGTCGAGCGCGGTCGCGGCCCAGGCAGCAAAGCCTGATTGCGCCGCCGCCACGGCCGCTGCCGCGATGGCATCGTCGCTCTCGCCGACGCGGCCGATCGCCTTGGCGTCGATCGGCGAAATCACGACGCGCTCGATGCCGGCGCGTCTCACGCCGTCGAGGAGCGGCCCTGCCTCGCGCGGCGGCTCGGGCGCGCGAATTTCGGCAAGCAGCGCATCGAGAGCGGCTTGGTCGCCGAATTCGACGCCGGAGGAATTGCGCCGCTGCGGGCCGTAAAGGTCGCGCGGCAAGGGGATCTTCGGGTGGCGCGCGTGGCGCGCGTCGCCGATGCGGGCCTGCGGACGCTCGAGCAGCGACGCGATCGGCACCGCGGGATCGGCGGCAACCGACACGAAGGAGGAATTCGCGCCGTTTTCCAAGAGACGCCGCACGAGATAAGCCAGAAGATCGCGATGGCCGCCGACCGGAGCGTAGATCCGGCACGCCGCTTCGGGATGGTCGGCGAGCAAGAGCCGGTAGAGTACCTCGCCCATGCCGTGCAGGCGCTGGAACTCGTAGCCTTCGACGCCGCCGGCATCTTCGATCACGCTCGCCACGGTGAGCGCGTTGTGGGTGGCGAACTGCGGGTAGAGCCGCGGTCGCGCCGCGAGCAGCTTGCGCGTGCAGGCTGCATAGCACAGGTCGGTCAGGGCCTTGCGCGTGAACACGGGATAGTCGGCGAGACCCCGCTCCTGCGCGCGCTTGATCTCGGTATCCCAGTAGGCGCCCTTGACCAGCCGCACCGTCAGGCGGCGGCGCAGCCGGCTCGCGGTTTCGTTCAGCCAATCGATCACCGCCGGAGCGCGCTTCTGATAGGCCTGCACCGCGAGCCCGAAGCCGTCCCAGCCGCGCAGCGAGACGTCCGCGAGCATGGTTTCGACCACGTCGAGCGTGAGTTCGAGCCGGTCGGCCTCCTCGGCATCCACGGTGAAATCGAGGTCGAGATCGCGCGCCTT
>DASXIP010000046.1:0-1809 GCA_036497875.1 Caldimonas sp. | reverse complement strand
TCGGGCCGATGCGTTTCAGCGGCCTGAGGACGCGCTCCGGGTGGTACGTGCGCTCGGCATAGCGCGAAACCTTGGTGCAGAGCGCGCCGTGCGTCGGCGGGTGCTCGGGGTTGCCGTGCACCGCGACCGCGCGGCCACCCTCGACCGTCACCAGCATCGCGCAGGTGTCGGGGCAGTCGTGCGGACAGGCGGCGCGGACGACGTGCGAAGTCACGCGCAGACTATCGCACAGCGATGTCCGGGACCGCGCCGAAGGGGCGTCGGGCCCGCCGCGAACGTGGAATCGGGCCACGGGTAAACTGGCCCGGGCCAGGAGCCAGATCATGCAAGTCATCGAGTCCATCCTCGCCGACGCGGCGCAGATCGCCGCCCTCCGACGCGACATCCACGCCCATCCCGAGCTCTGCTTCGAGGAGAAGCGCACCGCCGACCTGATCGCCGAACAACTGACGTCGTGGGACGTTCCGTTCCACCGCGGCCTGGGAACGACCGGGATCGTCGCGATCCTGAAGAACGGCAGCAGCGGCCGCGCCGTCGGCCTGCGCGCCGACATGGACGCGCTGCCGATCACCGAGCACAACACCTTCGCGCACAAGAGCATTCACGCCGGCAAGATGCACGCGTGCGGCCACGACGGCCACACCGCGATGCTGCTCGCCGCCGCCAAGCACCTGTCGAAGCACCGCAACTACGACGGCACCGTCTACCTCGTCTTCCAGCCGGCCGAAGAAGGCGGCGGCGGCGCGCGCGAGATGATGAAGGACGGCCTGTTCGAGAAGTTTCCGATGGAGGCGATCTTCGGCGCTCACAACTGGCCGGGCCTGAAGGCGGGCCAGTTCGCGCTCAAGTCGGGGCCGGCGTTCGCGTCGAGCAACGAGTTCAGGATCACGATCCACGGCAAGGGCTCGCATGCGGCGATGCCGCACAACGGCATCGACCCGGTGCCGGTCGCGTGCCAGATCGTCAATGCCTTCCAGACCATCATCAGCCGCAACAAGCGGCCGATCGACGCCGGCGTCATCTCGGTGACCATGATCCACACCGGCGAGGCGACCAACGTCGTTCCCGATAGCTGCGAGATGCAGGGCACGGTGCGCACCTTCACGCTCGGCGTTCTCGACCTCATCGAGACGCGCATGCAAGAGATCGCCGAGCACACCTGCGCAGCGTTCGGCGCCAGCTGCGACTTCCACTTCAGGCGCAACTACCCGCCGACGATCAATCACCCGGCCGAGACCGAGTTCGCGCGCCGCGTCGTGGCCGACATGGTCGGCGCCGAGAACGTGATGGAGTTCGAGCCGACGATGGGCGCCGAGGACTTCAGCTACTTCCTGCTGGAGAAGCCCGGCTGCTACTTCCTGATCGGCAACGGCGACGGCACGCACCGCGAAAGCGGCCACGGCATGGGTCCGTGCATGCTGCACAACCCGAGCTACGACTTCAACGACGAGCTGATCCCGCTTGGCGGCTCGCTCTGGGTCCGCCTCGCCGAGGCCTGGCTCGCAACTCCCGGACGCCGAAACGCATGAGTGCACCCGGCTCGCCGGCCGATCGCCGGGCCGCTCCCCGCCCAACGACCCCGCCTCGGCCGCCCGGCGAGCATGGCGCGGCGCGCCACTTCGCCCAGAGCTATGCCGAGGCACGCGACAAGTTCTTCGCCGCGGCGCGCATGCGCGGCCTCGGCGTCGAGACGAACGTCCATCCGCGTGCCGGCCGCGACGGCGAGATGCTGGCGCTGGACGTCGCCCGCGACGGCGCGCTCGGGGCCGAGTCGCTCCTGATCGTCAGCAGCGCCTGCCACGGCGTCGA
>DASXIP010000045.1:0-6487 GCA_036497875.1 Caldimonas sp. | reverse complement strand
GGCTCGCGGCTCATGCGGATGAAGTCGGCCTCGGAGAGCCGATGGCTGTCGCGATGGGCGATCGCCTCACCAGCCACGCGCAGGAACGCCGCCGGATCGATCGCAGGGTTGACAATCGGCGCGTCCGCGAAAGACGCGACTCGCGCGGCCGCCGTCGTCGCGACGAGCGCGATCAGCAAGACTGCGAGCTTCCTCATCGAGCCTGCCACGCGACCTCCGCCCAAGCTGCCGTGACGCCACGGTCCTCCGCTCAACGTCCGTGGCGACGGCGCTGTTGACCGCCACGCCTGGCCGCCGTCGCAAGTCCCTTCCGCCCCTCCTTCCTCTGGTCCTCTCGCCGCATGCCGCTGCCTCTGTTTCTCCCCTGTGCCGCCGGCGCCGAGGCACTCCTCGAAGCCGAGGTGCACTCGCTGCTGCCGGACGCGGGCGGGCGCGCCGCGCGTGGCGGCGTTGCCCTCGCCGGCGACCCGCACGAAGTGATGGTGCTCAACCTCGAGTGCCGGCTCGCGCAGCGCGTCCTGATCGAGGTTGCCGAAGGATCGTACCGCGACGAGCACGATCTGCATGAACTCGCCCGCGGCGTCGCCTGGTCGGACTGGATCACGCCGCGCCAGACGCTGCGCGTCGACAGCACCGCGCAACGCAGCCCGCTGAAGAGCCTCAACTTCGCCGCCCTGAGGATCAAGGATGCGGTCTGCGACCGCATGCGCGACGAGCACGGCGTGCGACCCGACGTCGACACCGTCCGGCCCGACCTGCGTGTCGTCCTCCACGCCGGCGCCGAGCGCGCCGCGGTCTACGTCGACAGCTCCGGCGAATCGCTCTTCAAGCGCGGCTGGCGCGAGGACCAGGGCGACGCGCCGCTCAAGGAGACGCTCGCTGCCGCGATGCTCGCTGCTGCCGGCTGGCGCGGCACGCCGGAGCACGGCGGCGCGCTGTACGACCCGTGCTGCGGCTCGGGAACGATCGCGATCGAGGCGGCGCAGATCGCGATGGGGCTCGCGCCCGGGCGACTGCGCAGATTTGCGTTCGAGCGGCTGCTGCCATTCGCCGACGCCGAGCGGCGCGCCGACTGGCAACGCCTGAAGTCGAAGGCGGCTGCGCGCGTCCATGCGCCGCAGGTGCCGATCTTCGCCAGCGACATCTCGTTTCGGATGGTCGATTTCGCGCGCCGCAACGCCGCGCGGGCCGGCGTCGCCGACGCGATCGTCTTCCACGGCGGCGATGCGCTCGAGCGGCCGGCACCGGCGTTGCCAGCCGGGCTGGCGGGCACCTTGATGGTCAACCCGCCGTACGGTGAGCGGATCGATGTCGCCGGCAAGGCGTCGCCGGAGCGAAGCGCGCCGCTGTCGAGCGATCGCGACGCGCCGAGCGACTTCTTCGCCCGGCTGGCTGCGCACTGGAAGCGCGCCTACACCGCACACCCGGCCGGCTGGACGGCGTGGATCCTCAGCCCCGACGCCAAGCTGCAGGGCGCGATGCGGCTGAAGGAGTCGCGCCGCGTGCCGATGTGGAACGGGCCGATCGAGTGTCGGCTGTTCCGCTTCGATCTCGTCGCCGGCTCGGCGCGAACGTCTAGGAAGCCGGCCTGATCTCGCTCCTTCGGCGGGCGGCGAACCAGAGCAGCGCCGCCGCCGTCAACAGCACCGGCACGATCGAGCCGAGGTTGATCCAGGTCCAGCCCTGCGTCGTCACCAGCGCGCCCGAGCTGAACGAGGTGACGGTCATGGTCGCGAAGATCGTCGTGTCCATCGCCGCCTGCGCGGTTGTCTTCTCCTCGGGGCGATAGGCGGTCGTCACCAGCGCAGTGCCGCCGATGAAGAGGAAGTTCCAGCCGACACCGAGCGTCAGCAGCGCGACGAGGAAGTGCGCCAGGTCGATCCCCGAGAGCGCGACAGCGATGCAGACGGCGTTGAGGACGACGCCGGTCGCCATGATCGGCAAGGCGCCGAAGCGCTTGACGAGGCTGCCGGTGAAGAAGCTCGGCACGAACATGCCGAGCACGTGCCATTCGAGGACGAGCGCCGTGTTGGCGAACGGATGCGAGCACATCGCCATCGCGATCGGCGTTGCCGCCATCAGCAGGTTCATCACGCCGTAGCCGAACGCGCAGCCGACGACGGCGACGATGAACACCGGCTGGGCGACGATCGCCGACAGCGGCCTGCCCGGTGCTGCGGCGCTGCGAGCCGGCAGCGGCGGAAAGCGGATCCACGAGATCGTCGCCAGCGAGCAGAGCGCGACCAGCGCGAGCGCCGCGTAGGCGCCGGCGAACTCAGTCGCGAGCAGGTTGCGCGTGAGGCGCGCGAGATTCGGCCCGGCGACCGCGCCGAGGATGCCGCCGGCGAGCACCCACGAGATCGCGCGCTCCTTGAACTCGGGTGCGACGATCTCGGTCGCCGCGAAGCGGTAGAGGCCGGCGTTGGCGTTGTAGTAGCCGGCCAACATCGTGCCGGCGACGAGAAGCCAGAACTGGTGATGCAGGGCAGACCAGGCGCACAGCGCGTTCGAGCCGATCGCGACGCAAAGGCCGACCTGGAACGCGCGTCGCCGGCCCCACGCGCGCTGGTGGCGTGCGACCAGGCCAGCGAAGAGCGCGCCGCCGGCGACATACGCGGTCACCGGCAGCGTCGCCAGCCAGGCGCTCGGCGCGAGCGCGAGGCCGACGAGCCCGTTGATGGCGATGAAGGCGACGTTGTTGGTGAGAAAGAAGCCCTGGCAGAGCGTCAGCAGCAGCAGGCCGCGGTTCATCGCCGTTCGCTTCCGGCGCCGAGCGAGCGGACGCCGAGCCAGGCGAGCCAGGCGAGCGGCGCGGTGTCGGCGCGCAGCACGCGCGGGCCGAGGCCGACGCGAACGAAACCGTGCTCCACCGCGGCGTCTTCCTCTGCCGGCGCGAGGCCGCCTTCCGGACCGCTGAGGACAACGATGCGCGCCGGTAGCGCCGCATCGGCCGCGCCGTGAGTGGCGACGACGCGCTCGGGATCGAGCGCTGACGGATCGAAGCTGAGTACGAACCGCGCGCCGGCGCTTGCGGCGTCGATCGTATTCAGCCACTGCGCCAGCGGAGCGATCGGCAACACCGTCGCGACGCGCGCACGACCGCACTGCTCGCTCGCCGACGCGGCGACCGCCTGCCAATGGCGCCGCCGGACTTCGGCGCGCTCGCCCGCCAGGCGCAGCACCGAGCGGGCGCAGACGAGCGGCTGGATCGCGGCTGCGCCAAGCTCGCCGGCCTTCTCGACGAGCGTATCCATCCGGTCGTTGGCCGGCACGCCGAGCGCGAGCGTGACCTCGCAGCCGAGCTCGCGCGCGACCGCGACAGGGGCGCCGACGTGAACGACGACGCGATGGCGGCCGACCTCGACGATCTCGCCGGGCCAGTCGGCGTCGTCGCGACCGTTGAAGAGCTCGATCGCATCGCCTTGCTGGAGGCGCAGGGCGTGGACGTGCCGCACTGCCGGCAAGGGCAGGACGACCGTGGCGTCGCCGGCGAGAAGCTCGGGCAGGAAAATGCGCGGCATCACGACCGATCATCGCCCAAGGCGCGCAGCCGCATCAGCCAGCGTCGCGCGACGCGCCTGAACGCGCGCGCCGCGCGCCACGCCCACGAGCGGTGCAGCGTCGCCATCACCCGCGCGCGCGTGGCGCGCCACCAGCGGACGCGGCGCGCGAACCACGCGAACGTCATCAGCTGCGGTTCGACGAGGATGAACAGGCGGCCGACGAACGCGGTGCCGAGGACCTTGGCGGCAACGATCATCGCAATGCCGAGCGTCGGCCGGCCTTCCTGGATCAGCCAGAGCGCGACCAGCTTGACCGGAAAGAGCAGCAGCGCGGGGACGAGAAAGAGAGCGAGGGCGACGGTCCGCGGCGCGTTGCGGATCGTGCCCTCGAGCGCGGCGATCGGCGGCCAGCGTGCGAACGCGGTTGCGAGCGCGGTGAGCGGCCGCCAGCCCCATTCCTCGACGAAGAGAATGACGACCACGAGACCGAGCAGGACGGCGCGGAACGGCCGCCACAGCCAGCGGGCGATGCTGCGACCCGCGCCTCGCGCCGGCTGCGCCGGCGCTGTCTCGGGATCAACCGCCGTAGAGCGTCTTTCGCGCTTCGGCCGCGGCGCCCTCGCCCTTGCGCTCGCGGATTTGCTCGATCACGCGCGAGGCGACGTCGCGCAACTCCTCGATCGTCGAGGCTTTGTTGACCGCGAGCGTCAGCGTGAAGCCGCGCAGGCCGAGCTGGTTCGAGATCAGCTTCGTGAGCGCCGCCGTGAACTCGCTGTAGTCGAGCGACTTGTTCTCGAGCGGCAGCGGCATCGTCGGCCGCGTCGTCTCGAACGCCGTGGCGCGGGCCTGGTGGCCGACCGTCACCGCGCCGGAGGCGGGGGCGATCAGGTCGAGCTTGCGCAGTTCCTGGAAGTCGCCGGCGGTGATGCCGGCGAGGTTGGCGAGGAGCATCTCCTCGGACTTCATGCCATCGATCAGGAGCAGCAGGTTGCGCCGTGCCCGCTCCTTGACCAGCGCCCGGTTCTGCATCTCGGCGCGCCCAGCGACGGTCTTGACCCAAATCACCCGTTTGTTCCCGTTCTCGTGCCCGCGCCGGCACGCGCCCGACCACTGCGAAATGTATCAGTACGCAGCGACGCGACCATGCCCGTTGCTCCGTTCGTCAGGCCTTATCGCGCAATTCTCGACGCAGGATCTTGCCGACCGGCGTCTTCGGCAGATCGGTGCGGAATTCGATGATCTTCGGCCGCTTGTAGCCCGTGAGATTCGCCTCGCAATACGCACGCACGGCGGCCTCGGTGACGGTCGGGTCCTTCCTGACGATCACGAGCTTGACCGCTTCGCCGGACTTGGCATCGGCAACGCCGACCGCCGCGCATTCGAGGATTCCCGGCATCTGCGTAACGACGTCCTCGACCTCGTTCGGATAGACGTTGAAGCCGCTGACCAGGATCATGTCCTTCTTGCGGTCGACGATCTTGAAATAGCCGCGCTCGTCGACGACGCCGATGTCGCCGCTGCGGAAGAACCCATCCGCGGTCATCACCTTCGCGGTCTCGTACGCCCGCTGCCAGTAGCCGGCCATCACCTGCGGGCCCTTGATCGCGATCTCGCCCGGCGTTCCCATCGTCACCTCGTTGCCGTCGTCGTCGATCAGCTTCAGCTCGGTGTTGGGCATCGGCAGGCCGATATTGCCGCTGTACGCCGTGCTGTCGACGGGGTTGCACGTCGCCGACGGCGACGTCTCCGAGAGCCCGTAGCCCTCGACGATCGGGCAGCCCGTCTTCTCGAGCCAGAGCTTGGCCGTCGCGCTCTGCACCGCCATCCCGCCGCCGACCGAGATGACGAGCCCGCTCCAGTCGACCGTGCCGAAGTCCGGGTGGTTGGCCATCGCGTTGAAGAGCGTGTTGACGGCGGGGAAGCTGTGGAACTTCTCGCCTTGCAGCTGCTTGAAGACGGCCGGCAGGTCGCGTGGATTCGGAATCAGGATGTTGGCGCCGCCCATCCGCATCGACAGCATGATGTTCGTGTTGAAGCCGAAGATGTGATAGATCGGCAGGGCGCAGATCGTCACGATCTGTTCGCCGGCCGGGATTTTCTTCAGCGCCGGCTGGTACCACGCCTCGGCCTGCAGGATGTTAGCGACGAGGTTTCGGTGCAGCAGGACCGCGCCCTTGCTGATGCCGGTGGTGCCACCGGTGTACTGGAGCACCGCGATGTCGTCGGGGCCGACCTGCGCCGCCGCGAACGGCTTGCTGCGCCCTTGCGCGAGCGCGTCGTTGAAGCGCACCGCGCCCGGCAGCTCGAACGCCGGCACGAGCTTCTTGCGAACGACGTAGTTGACGATCAGCGATTTCGGAAAGCCGAGCATGTCGCCCATCGACGCGAGCACGACTTTCTTGGTCGGCACGGCGGCGATCACCTGCTGCAGCACGCTTGCGAAGTTCTCGAGGATGACGATCGCCTTGGCGCCGGAATCCTTCAGCTGATGCTCGAGCTCGCGTGGCGTGTAGAGTGGGTTGACGTTGACGACGACGAGCCCCGCACGCAGAACCCCGGCGATGGCGACTGGGTACTGCGGCACGTTCGGCAGCATGATCGCGACGCGGTCGCCCTTCGCGAGCCCCTGCGACTGCAACCAGCCGGCGAACGCCGCCGACGCCTGGTCGACGTCGCGAAAGCCGATCGCGCGGCCCATGAACTTGTACGCCGTGCGATCGCTGTAGCGGCGGAAACTCTCATCGAGCAGCGCGACCAGCGAGGCGTACTGGTTCACGTCGATCTCGGCCGGGACGCCGGCGGGATACTGCTTCAACCAGAGTTTGTCCATCGCGCCACTCGCTGTCTCACGAATCGAGCGGGCATTCTGACGGACCCTCCGCGACCCATGGTTAGGGTGTTCCACGCCTTTGACCGAGGGGCGATGGCAACGGCGTCAGGGCGGGTTCTCAGCGCGCACGGCGCTCTTCACCTGGACCGGCGCG
>DASXIP010000044.1:0-22278 GCA_036497875.1 Caldimonas sp. | reverse complement strand
GCCTCGTCGAAGTCGTTGAGATCGAAGTAGACGAGCCGGTTGTCGCCCTTGTAGCTGCCGAAGTTCTCGACATGCAGATCGCCGCACGCCCACGCCGCGGGCGCCTTTCGCAAGACCGCCTCCGAAGGCAGCGCCGCGTAGAAGAGGTGGCACGTGGCGCGCAGGAAGATGAAGGCGTCGCCGCGCATGTTGCGGTACTTCATCGCCAGCCGCTCCGGATCGCGGCCGGCGTTGTACCTGAGGATCTGCTTGACGATGTTCGCCATGAAGGGACCGTCGGGGACCTCGAACCGGTTGGCCGAGCGATCGCCGCGGTGCCGGCGACTCGCCAATGCTAAGCGCCTCCGGGCCGCCGGCCTGCCGATCGACGACCAGATGCCAGGGTCAACGGCGCGTGCGGTTCGTCTTGCCGGTTCAGCGCGCCTGCGAGGTCGCGCGAACGACGGTGACCGTGCAATCGGCCTCGGCGGCGACCCGCGTCGAGACGCTACCGAGGTGGCGGCGCAAGCGCCCGCTGCTGCGCGCGCCCATGACGATGTGGTCGACCTGGTTGCGCCTTGCGTACTCGACGAGCGCCGCCGCCGGGTCGGGAGCCTCGAGGACGTGAAACGTGATCCGCGATGACGCATCGCCGCTGCGTGCCGAGGCCGTCGCCTGCACCAGGGGCCGCGCCCAATGGCGCAGGCCGACGAGGAGGTTGACGTGCCGGCTCGTGCCGTCCGCGCTGAGCAACTCGTCCATGCCGATGCGGTTGATCCGCATCACGGTCAGGCACGCCAGGCGCGCGCCGGGCTCGCTCTTCAACAGGCGAAGCGCCGCGTCCCGCACCGATTCGAGCAGCGCCGGCTCGGCGCCACCGAGATCGACCGCGGCGAGGACGATCGGGCTGCGCGCCGACGGGCCGGCAACGCCGCCGTGCACGCCGCCGGCTTCTCCGAGCGACGCGAACCAGCGCTTGACAGTCTTGACCGCGCTGCCGCTGCCGCTGCGCGCCGCTCGCGCAGTGAGCGCGACCTGGTCGGGATGCAGGAGGTCGAACGCGAGCGGGCCGGCCGCCTGGTAGCGTCGGTCGGGGCGCACCTCGAGACAGTGCAGGATGATTTCCTGCAACCAGGGCGGGCAGTCCGCGCGCAACGTGCGCGGCGCGATCGGCTCGCGATATAAGCGCCGGCGCAGGCCGTGCACGCTCGCCGGCATGCCGAAGGGCCGCGCGCCCGTCGTCAGGTGGTAAAGCATGACGCCCGTCGAGAACAGGTCACTGCGCGGGTCGTTGCGGATGAAGCGCACCTGCTCGGGCGACATATAGGGCGAGGTGCCGATCGGCAAATCGAACTCCTCCTTCAGGAGGTCGGGTAGCAGGTCGTGGTGCGACAGGCCGAAGTCGATCAGCACCGCATCGCCCTCGCTGCCGTCGGCGAAGCGGCGGAACACGATGTTGCTCGGCTTGATGTCGAGATGGACGACGCGCTGCCGGTGCAGGTCGTGGAGCGCCGTCGCGACCTTGGCGCCGATCTTCGCGACCTCGTCGATCGGCAAGGGCGCGGCGTCGAAGCGCTCGCGCAGCGAAGGCCCGTCGATCCGCTCGATGACGATGTACGGGACGCGCGTGAAGTCGCCTTTGGCGATGAATCTCGGTACGTGGGAGCCGGCGAGCGCCGGCATGATCATCTGTTCGACCTCGAAGCCGACGATCGTTGCCGGGTCCTCGCCGCCACGCAGGCGCGGCACCTTCATCAGCATCGGCGGCGACGGCTCGGCCGGCTCGACGCGGCTGACGTGGTAGAGCGTCGCCATGCCGCCGCGATGCGCGACGGCGTCGAGGCGGAAGCCGTCGACGACCTGGCCGACCTCGAGCGAGGCCGGCGACACGCTGCCTTCAGCCGGCACCGCGAAGGCGCTGCGCCAGCGTCGCTGGCAACTTGGCGGCGCGGACCTTCGCAGCCGCGCTTTCGTGGTCGTACGGGACGCGGTGGAAGGTCAGCAGCTGCTCCGCGATGTCGAAGACGGCATAGCACGCTGCCGGATCGCCGTCTCGTGGCTGCCCGACCGAGCCGGCGATCGCGAGCCAGCGCCGCTGCGCCGAGAGCGGGATCGCGGTGCCGGCCGCGGGCGCGAAATCGCCTGCCTTGCCGGTGCTGCTGAGGTGGTAGAGCATCGGCACGTGGACGTGGCCGCAGAACGTCAGGCGGCGGTCGGTCGCCTGCAGGCTCCGCATCGCTTCGCCGCGCGTCTGCACGTACGCCCACGCGCCGGGTGCCCATGCGTTCGCATGGACGAAGAGGACGTCGCCCTCGACATGCGTCAGCGGCAGGCGAGCGAGGAAGCCGAGCTGCTCGGCATCGAGCCGCGAGCGCGTCCACGCCACCACGGTGCGGGCGTCGGCTGCCATGCTTGGCAGCGGCCCTTCGACGACCGCGGCGTCGTGGTTGCCGAGCACGGCGAGGGCACCGCGGCCGACGTGTTCGCGGACGCGATCGACCACCCACACCGGGTCGGCGCCGTAGCCGACATAGTCGCCGAGAAAGACGTGGCGATCGACGCCTTCTTGCGCGGCATGCGCGAGCACGGCAGCGACGGCCTCGCGGTTGGCGTGCAGATCGGCGACGAGCGCGAGCTTCACGGCAGGGGCGCAGTCAGCCGATGCGGCCGAGGACCAGATACTCCATCAGCGCCTTCTGCACGTGCAGGCGGTTCTCGGCCTCGTCCCAGACGACCGATTGCGGGCCATCGATCACCTCGGCCTCGACTTCCTCGCCGCGATGCGCCGGCAGGCAATGCATGAAAACCGCGGCCGGGTCAGCGACGGCCATCATCTCGCGGTCGACGCACCAGTCTGCGAACGCCTTGGTGCGCGCGGCGCTCTCGGCCTCGTAGCCCATGCTCGTCCAGACGTCGGTCGTGACGACGTCGGCGTTTCGGCAGGCGTCGAGCGGATCGCGGAAGACGCGAAAGCAGTCGCTGCGCTGGACGCCGGCAGCGACGGCATCAACTTCGTAGCCGCCCGGCGTCGCCACGTGCAGCGTGAAGCCGAGGATGTCGGCCGCCTGCAGCCACGTCGCCGCCATGTTGTTGCCATCGCCGACCCAGGCGACGGTCTTGCCTTCGATGCTGCCGAAGCGCTCGATGCAAGTGAAGACATCGGCCAGGATCTGGCACGGGTGGTATTCGTTGGTCAGGCCGTTGATCACCGGCACCCGCGAGTTCGCCGCGAACGTCTCGATCTTGGCCTGCTCGAAGGTGCGGATCATGACGATGTCGACCATCCGGCTGATCACGCGCGCCGTGTCCTCGACCGGCTCGGCGCGGCCGAGCTGGCTGTCGGTCGTCGTCAGGTTCACGACCGAGCCGCCCATCTGGTACATCCCGGCCTCGAAGCTGACGCGCGTGCGCGTCGACGCCTTCTCGAAGATCATCGCCAGCGTCCGGTCGACGAGCGGCGTGTACTTCTCGTAGTTCTTGAAGCGCTTCTTGATCTCGCCGGCGCGCCCGAACAGATACGCGTACTCCTCGGTCCGGAAGTCCCTGAACTGCAGGTAGTGCTTGATGAGGCTCATGCCGGGCTTCATGCCGGTTCGCGCAGGAATTCCTTGATCAGGGGGCACAGGACGGCCGCGATCTGCTCTGCCTCCTCGCGGTGCAGGATGAGCGCCGGCAGCAGGCGGACGACGCGCTCGGCGGTGACGCTGATCAGAAGCTCGGCATCGGCGGCGCGGCCGAGGAGGGCGGCGCACGGCCGGTCGAGCTCGATGCCGAGCATGAGGCCCTGGCCGCGCACCTCGACGACGCCGCTGACGCCAGCGAGCTCGCGCTCGAGGCTGGCCTTGAGCAGGGCACCGATTTCGGCAGCGTTGGCGAGCAGGCCTTCTTCCTCGATGATCCTGAGCGTCTCGACGCCGGCCCGCATCGCCAGCGGGTTGCCGCCGAAGGTCGTGCCGTGGTCGCCGACGCCGAACACGCCGGCCGCGCGCGGACCGCAGACGACCGCGCCGATCGGAACTCCCGAGCCAAGGCCTTTGGCGATCGGCATGACGTCGGGCCGTATGCCCGCCCACTGGTGCGCGAACCATTTGCCGGTCCGGCCCATGCCGCATTGCACCTCGTCGAGCATCAGCAGCCAGCCGCGCTCGTCGCACACCCGGCGCACCTGCTTCAGATACTCGATCGTCGTCGGCCGGATGCCGCCTTCGCCCTGGATCACCTCGAGAAAGACGGCGACGACATTGGGGTTGGTCCGCGCGACCGTCTCGATGGCGCCGACGTCGTTGAGCGGGACGCGGACAAAGCCCTCGACCAGCGTGCCGAAGCCGGCCTGGATTTTGGCGTTGCCGGTCGCCGAAAGCGTGGCGAGCGATCGGCCGTGGAAGGCCCCCTCGTAGACGACGATCTCGGGCCGCTCGATACCCCGGTCGTGGCCGTGCTTGCGCGCGATCTTGAGCGCCGCTTCGTTGGCCTCGAGGCCCGAGTTGCAGAAGAAGACGTTGCTGAGCCCGGAGAGCTCGCACAGCTTCGCCGCCAGCTGCTCCTGCAGCGGAACGAGGTAGTAGTTCGAGCTGTGAATCAGCTTGGCGACCTGATCCTGCAGCGCAGGCACGAGCTTGGGGTGGGCATGGCCGAGCGTGTTGACGGCGATGCCGGCGAGCGCGTCGAGGTATTTCCTCCCCGCGTTGTCCCAGACCCAGCAGCCGCGGCCGTGCGAGAGGCCGAACGGCAGGCGACCGTAGGTCGGCATGACGTGCGGCTCGGCACCGGCGGCGTCACTCACTGCGGCTGCAGAAAACCGGTCGGGCGCATTCATCGTCGTTGCTCCGCGGAGCGAGGGAGGGGCGAATTCTAAAGGCGCGTCATCCCGCACGGCGTGGCGTTGTCGCGATCCAGCGCGAGCGGGCGCAGCGCGGCGACAATTGGCGATCGACCCTTCCGTCCGCGCGCGTGGCCGAGCCGACAAGACTCTTCATCGAAGGCCGGACCGTAGACGGCAATTCCTTTCGCCCGAGCGACTGGGCCGAGCGGCTCGCCGGTGCGCTGTCGTCGTTTCGCCCGGAGGGCGCGCCGCGGACCGCGGCATCCTTCATCGGCTATTCGCCGTTTTGCGTGCCGCGCTATGTCGCGGGCGTCAAAGGCGTTCTCGTCGATGAACGCCTGCGCGAGATCGAGCCGATGGCGTGGGACTTCGTCATGAACTTCGCACGCGACAACGGCCTCGTCGTCGTCGAGGGCCCGCAACTCGCCGAGCCATGAAAAAGGGCCCGCACGGGGCCCTCTTCGTCGGCGGCAGGTCGCTCAGGCAGTCGCCAGCGCCTTGACCTTCGCGGCCAGACGGCTCTTGTGGCGCGCCGCCTTGTTCTTGTGGAAGAGCTTCTTGTCGGCGACCGAGTCGATCACCGGCTGCGCCGCCTTGAACAGCTCGGTGGCCTTGGACTTGTCACCCGAGTCGACCGCCTTCTGCACGTTCTTGATGACGGTGCGAAAGCGCGAGCGGAGCGCCATGTTGGCAGCGCGGAGCTTGATGTCCTGGCGGGCGCGCTTGAGGCCCGAGGCGATGCGGACGGTCTTTTTCTTGGCTTTGGTAGCGGTGGCCATGAGCGGGTCTTGCGGGTGATCGGGATGCTGCCAGGCTGACGCCGGCAAAGACTGCAAGTATAGCATCGGCGGGCTAGCGACACGAGCTGCCACGACCGCCCACTCCCAATGAACCTGCTCCGCGCGGCGTCGACGATCTCGCTCTATACCCTCCTGTCGCGCATCAGCGGCCTCGCCCGCGACGTCGTCGTCTCGTCGGTGTTCGGAGCCGGGGCGTCGTTCGACGCCTTCAACGTCGCGTTCCGGATCCCGAACCTGCTGCGCCGCCTGTTCGGCGAAGGGGCGTTCTCCCAGGCCTTCGTGCCGACGCTAGCGCGCACGCGCGCCGCCGACGGCGACGCCGCCACCGAGCAGCTGATCGATGCTGTCGCGACCGTCCTCTTCACCGCGCTCGTTGCGACCTGCATCGTCGGCGTCGTCGCCGCGCCGGTCGTCGTCTGGCTGATGGCGTCCGGCCTCGAGAGCTTCGACGAAGCGGTGGTCATGACGCGGCTGATGTTTCCCTACATCGCCTTCATCTCTCTGGTGTCGCTCTCGGCCGGCGTCCTCAATACCTGGAAGCGGTTCGCGGTGCCGGCGGCGACGCCCGTTCTCCTCAACGTCGCGATGATCGGCGCGGTCTGGCTGCTGGTGCCGGTGTTCGCACGGGCGGGCATCGAGCGCATCTACGCGCTGGCCACGGGGGTGATCGTCGGTGGCGTGCTGCAGCTCGCCTTGCAGGTGCCGGCGCTGCACCGCATCGGCCTCCTGCCGCGGATCGCCGTTGGCGTGCGCTCGTTCCGGCAGGCGTGGCACCACCCCGGGGTGCGGACGATCCTGCACCAGATGGCGCCGGCGCTGCTCGGCGTCTCCGTCGCCCAGCTGTCGATCCTGATCAACACCCAGATCGCCTCGCACCAGGGTGTCGGGGCGGTGTCGTGGCTGTTCTACGCCGACCGCCTGATGGAGTTCCCGACCGCGCTGCTCGGCGTTGCCCTCGGTGCGGTGCTGATCCCGCAGCTCTCGGCAGCGCAGGGCCGTGGCGACGCCGCCGGCTATTCGGGAATGCTCGACTGGGGGCTGCGTCTTGCGCTCGTCCTCGCGTTGCCGTGCGCGGCCGCCTTGCTCGTCTTCCCCGAGGCGCTCGTCGCGACGCTGTTCCAGCGCGGCAGGTTCGACGCCTTCGCCGCGGCGAAGACCGCGCTCGCGCTGCGCGGCTACGGCGTTGGCCTGGTCGGCCTGATCGGTGTCAAGATCCTCGCCCCCGGCTTCTATGCACGCCAGGACCTGCGCACGCCGGTCACCATCGCGGTCATCGTCCTCGCGCTGACGCAGGCGATGAACGCGCTCTTCGTCCCGCTCTTCGGCCCCGCGGGGCTCGCGCTGTCGGTGAGCCTCGGCGCGACGATCAACGCGGTCTGGCTCTTCATCGGCCTGAAGCGCGGCGGTTGGTACCAGCCGGCACCGGGCTGGGGCGCCTTCGCGCTCAAGGTTATCGGCGCGACACTCGCGCTCAGCGCGTTGCTGACCGTCGCGGCGATCAACATCGATTGGCTCGGCCTCGCCGGCCGCGAGGGGGCGCGGATCGCCTTGCTCGCCGCCTGCCTGGTCGCTGCCGCGCTCGTCTACTTCGGCGTGCTGCTGGCCGCGGGCCTCAGGCCGCACCACTTCTCGCGGCGCGCCTGAGGCCGCTGCCGACTGCCCCGGAGGGAAGGCTCTAAACTTCTCCGATGCCCGGCTCCCTGCTCCTGCACGCGCCGACCGCGCTCGAGTATTTCGCGTCGCTCGTCGCTGACGATGCCAGCCTCGCAGTCGCCGAGGCCGCGATCTCGATCGCCCACGACGAGTACCCAGCGCTCGACTGCCAGACGGTGCTCGGTGACATCGATGCCCTCGCCGCGCGGCTGAAGTCGCGCATCGCCGCCGACGCGGCGCCGATGCAGCGGCTGCGGCTGCTGAACCGCTTCTTCTTCCAGGAGCTCGGCTTCGCCGGCAACGTCAACGACTACTACGACGCCGGCAACAGCTACCTGCACTGCGTGCTGCAGACACGGCGCGGCATCCCGATCACGCTCGCGGTCCTCTATGTCGAAATCGCGACGCAGGTCGGCCTGCACGCGAGCGGCATCTCGTTTCCCGGCCGCTTCCTGGTCAAGTTGCGGATGCCGCAGGGCGAGGTCGTCATCGACCCGTTCACGGGCCAGTCGATGTCGCGTGACGCGCTCGATGCGTTGCTCGTGCCGCATCGGCGGCGCCAGGGCCTGCCGGGGTCGTCGTCACCGCCGCTGTCGCTGTTCCTGCAAGCCGCGTCGCCGCGCGAGATCATCGCGCGCATGCTTCGCAACCTGAAGGAGATCCATCGCAGCGCCGACGACTGGGTGCGCTTGCACGCCGTCCTCGAGCGCATCGTCATCCTCCTGCCGACCGCGTGGGAAGAGCGACGCGATCGTGGCCTTGCGGCGGCAGCGCTCGGCGCTGCCGCCGCTGCCGCTGCCGATCTCTCGACCTACCTCGAGCACGTCCCGCACGCGGACGATCGCGCGGCGATCGAGGAACGGCTGCTCGAGCTCGACCACGGCGATCCGTCGCGCCTGCATTGACCGGCACCAGGCCCGCCTCCTTGCGCGCGCCGCGATGGCGAGCGCGCTGATCGCCGTCGCCGCCGCGCGGCTGCGCGTGGCCAATCGCCAGAGCAACCTCGACGCCGACGGATGAAACAGATTCCGCTCGCGATGGGCCCCGAGCCGGCGCGGACCTTCGAGAACTTTCTCCCCGGCGCCAACGGTGCCGCGTTCGCCCATCTGCTCGCGCTCGCGCCCGGCGCGCCGCCGGTCTATCTCTGGGGGCCAGCGGGCAGCGGCAAGACGCATCTTCTGCACGCCGTCGTCGAGCAAGCCGCAGCGCACGGCCGCCAGGCGGCTTGGTATTCGGCGGCGACGCCGGCGCCGTGGAGCGCCGCCGAAGGTCGTGACTGGCTCGTCATTGACGACGCCCACGCGCTCGACTTCGCGCAGCAGCAAGCAGCGTTCTCGCTCTTCGTCGAGGCTGCCGATCGCGGCGCCGGAATCGTCGCCGCCGGCGACGTTCCCCCGGTCGACCTCGCCCTGCGCGAGGATCTGCGCACCCGGCTCGGCTGGGGCCATGTCTTCGCCCTCGAGCCGCTGCGCGAAAGCGAGGCGCGGGCGGCACTGCGCCGCGAGGCCGACCGGCGCGGCACCTTCCTCTCGGACGAGGTCATGGACTTCCTGCTGACACGCTTCGCGCGCGACCTCAAGCACCTGATGGCGCAGCTCGACCGCCTCGACGAGTTCTCGCTCGCGACCAAGCGCGCAATCACGGTCCCGCTCGTGAAGCAGATGCTTGCCGAAGAGGGCGATTCCTGATGGCCGACAGCGATCCGGGCCTGGCCCTGTTCGACCTCGACGGGACGCTGCTGCCGATCGATTCCGACCACGCCTGGGGCGAGTTCATGATCGCGCTCGGCTGGGTCGACGCCGAGGCCTTTCGCCACGGCAACGATGCGTTCTATGCGCAGTACTGCGCCGGCAGGCTCGACATCCACGCCTACGTCGCGTTCGCGACCGCGCCGCTCCGCCGACAGGGCGCGGCCCGGCGCGCGGCGGGGCGCGAGCGCTACCTGCGCGAGGTGATCGCGCCGGCGCTGCGGCCGCAGGCGACGGCCCTCGTCGAATCGCACCGCGCCCGCGGCGATCGCCTCGCGATCGTGACGTCGACGAGCGACTTCATCACCGCCCCGATCGCCGCCGCGTTCGCGATCGACGCGTTGATCGCGACCCGCCTCGAATGTGGTGCAGACGGCACGCCGACCGGCCGGATCGACGGCGTTCCGGCGTTTCGGGAAGACAAGGTCGTGCGTGTCGGACAATGGCTGGCGGCGAGCGGCGCCGACTGGGCCAGTTTTGCGCGGATCAGCGTCTACAGCGACTCGGTCAACGACCTGTCGCTGCTCGAGAAGGCGACCGATCCGGTCGCGACGAACCCGTCGCCCGAACTCGCCGTCATCGCGCGCGCCCGTGGCTGGCGCATCCTGAACCTGTTCGCATGATCAAGAAGTTCATCTCCAAGCTGCTCGGCAGGGCCGAGGAGGGCGGCGCGCGCCGGGTTCGCGGCAAGCGCGTCGAAGTGCCGAAGGCGGAGCACGGCATCGACCCGCGCCTCGTCGACGAGCGCGCGGTCAAGGTCGTTTCGACACTCGCCGACGCCGGCCACGAGGCCTACATCGTCGGCGGTGCGGTGCGCGACCTCCTGGTCGGCCTTCGGCCCAAGGACTTCGACGTCGCGACCGACGCGACTCCCGAGCAGGTGAAGTCGCTGTTCCGGCGCGCATTCATCATCGGCAGGCGCTTTCGCATCGTCCACGTCGTCTTCGGCCGCGGCCGCCAGGACCGCGGCCTCTCGGAAGTGATCGAGGTCTCGACCTTTCGCGCCATGCTCGACGCCGCCGCTGCCGACCAGGTCGCCGGCAACGAGAAGACCTCTCGCAAGGACTTGATCGACAAGTCGCATGTCGTCGATGGCGAAGGCCGCGTCCTGCGCGACAACGTCTGGGGCCCGCAGGTCGAGGATGCCGCGCGGCGCGACTTCACCGTCAACGCGATGTACTACGACCCCGTCCGCGAGATCGTCGTCGACTACCACGGCGGCATCAAGGACGCGAAGAAGAAGCTCCTGCGGATGATCGGCGACCCGATCGCGCGCTATCGCGAGGACCCGGTGCGGATCATCCGCGCCGTCCGCTTCGCCGCCAAGCTCGGCTTCGAGATCGAAGCGAAGACGCGCACGCCGATCAAGGAGATGGCGGCGTTGCTCGACAACGTGCCGCAGTCGCGCACCTTCGACGAGATGATCAAGCTGCTGCAGACCGGCCACGCGCTGGCGTCGATCGTCGAGCTGAAGAAACTGGGCCTCCATCGTGGCGTCTTCCCGGTTCTCGACGTTGCCCTCGACGAGGCGCAGCGCCACGACGGCCGCGAGAAATTCGTCCGCCTGGCGCTCGCCGATACCGACGCGCGCGTCGCCGCCGGCAAGCCGGTCGCGCCGAGCTTCCTGCTCGCGACGATGCTCTGGCACGACGTCCAGGACGGCTGGCGGCGGCGGCAGGCCGAGGGCGAGTCGCCCTTTCCGGCCCTGCAGGCGGCGATCGATGCTGCGTTCGATGCCCGCATCGGCGACATCTCCGGGCGCGGCAAGCTCGCGGTCGACATGCGCGAGATCTGGATGCTGCAGCCTCGCCTCGAACGGCGCGCCGCCAACTCGGCACCGGCGCTGCTCGAGCAGCCGCGCTTTCGCGCCGGGCTCGACTTCCTGCGCCTGCGCGCCGAAGTCGGCGAGGCCGATCCCGAGCTGGCGAGGTGGTGGGAGGAGCTCTACGGCGCGAGCGACGACGAGCGACGCGCGATGCTCGAAGGCGTCCGCGAACAGCGCGGGCCGCGCCGCGTCCGAAAGCCAGCGGCGCCCGGCGCTGCCGGCGAGGCCGGCGATCGATCGCGCAGGGCTGTGCCACGCGCTCCCGGCGACAGCAGCGAGCCGAGCGCGACCGATGACGAGACCGTTTCGGCCGACGGCGCGGCGCCGCGCAAGCGCCGCCGCCGCCGCCGTCGCCCCGCGACCGACCCCGCCGGCCCGCCGAGCTGAGGCGCGATGGCCGCTTCGGCCGCAGCCGCATCGCCGATCGATGCCTACGTCGGGCTCGGCTCGAACCTCGGCGATCGCGCGGCGGAGATCGAGCGTGCGTTCGCCGAACTCGCCGCGCTGCCGGCGACGACGCTCGTCGCGCGCTCCTCGATCTACCGCTCGGCGCCGGTCGACGCCGGCGGCGACGACTACTTCAACGCCGTCGCGCAGTTGCGCACGGCGCTCGCGCCGCTCGAGCTGCTGCGTGCATTGCAAGCGATCGAGCAGGCGCACGGCCGCCAGCGGCCGTTCGTCAACGCGCCGCGAACGCTCGACCTCGAT
The DNA here is from genome assembly GCA_036497875.1 of Caldimonas sp. Classification (GTDB taxonomy): domain Bacteria; phylum Pseudomonadota; class Gammaproteobacteria; order Burkholderiales; family Burkholderiaceae_C; genus Schlegelella_A. The sequence continues at coordinate 10,743 of DASXIP010000044.1, read as the reverse complement.
CTCCTGCTCCACGGCGACGTCGTGCTCGCCGGCGATGCGCTGACGCTGCCGCATCCCCGGCTGCAAGGGCGCGCGTTCGTGCTCGTGCCGCTGGCCGAGATCGCGCCGGCGCTGGTCGTCCCGGGGCGCGGCAGTGTCGCCGCCTTGCGCGAGGCGGTCGCCGCGCAACGCGTCGTTAAACTGGGCCGATGATCGAATCGATTCCCGCACCCGTCTGGACGGTGCTCCTGCTTTCCGCGTCCAACGTCTTCATGACCTTCGCCTGGTACGGTCACCTCCGCTATCTGGAGCAGCGGCCCTGGCTGATCGCGGCGCTGCTCAGCTGGGGAATCGCCCTCTTCGAATACGTTCTCCAGGTGCCGGGCAACCGGATCGGCTACCAGGCGGGCCTGACGCTCGCGCAGCTGAAGATCATCCAGGAGGTGGTCACGCTGCTCGTCTTCGTTCCGTTCGCGTTCGTCGTCATGCGCCAGCCGCTCAAGCTCGACTTCCTCTGGGCGGGCCTGTGCATGGTTGGCGCCGTCTACTTCGTCTTTCGCAGCCGATGAGCGACGAACGCCCGCTGGCGCGCTTTCGCCACATCGCGATCGAAGGGCCGATCGGCGCCGGCAAGACGACGCTCGCGCGCTTGCTCGCGGCCCGTGCCGGCGCCGAGCTGCTGCTCGAGCAGCCGGGCGAGAACCCCTTTCTCGCCCGCTTCTACGATGACCGCGTCGGCTACGCGTTCCAGACGCAGCTCTTCTTCCTCTTCCAGCGTGAGCGCCAGGTGCGCGCGCTCGCGCAGCCGAGCATGTTCGCGCAGACGACGGTCAGCGACTTCATGTTCGCCAAGGACGCGCTGTTCGCGCGCCTGAACCTGAGCGACGAGGAGTACCGCCTCTACGCGCAGATGCACCAGCCGATCGCCGCCCAGCTGCGCGAGCCCGACCTCGTCGTTCGTTTGCAGGCCTCGGCGCCGACGCTGCTCGCGCGCGTGCGCCGGCGCGCGATCGCGATGGAGCACAACATCGACCTCGGCTACCTGCAGCGCCTCGGCGACGCCTACGCCGACTTCTTCGCCTCGTACGACGGCGCGCCGGTGTTCGTCATCGACACCGAGCGCTTCCATCCGCTCGAGCACGACGGCGATCTCGCCGAGCTGGTGCGCGCGCTCGAGGGCTTCGATGGGCGCCACGGCGCTCTCGGCGCGCCGGTCGACATCGTGTTCGATTGACGCCGCGCCCGGCGCGCCTCCGCGGAGCCGGAATCGCGCTAGGGTTTGCCGACGACGCTGCCGATCCGGATCGCGATGTTCTTCGTCCCCGGCGTCACGCCGGTCGTTTCACCGGCGAGGTCGCCGGGCTGCGGGATCGCATTGCCGCTCTTGCTGATGCGCGCGCTGACGTTGACCTGCGACGCGCTCGAGAGCTTTGCGGCCGGCGACATCGCCATGCTGTCGTCGAGCGTGAACGAGAGCGGCAGCGACTTGACCGTCGTGCGCAGCACGGCGAGCGGCATCCGGCCGCCGTTCGCGGCCCGGGCGAAGACGAACAGCGTGTCGCCGGGCGATGCCTGCGCCGCGAGTGCCGGATCGAGGGTGACGACGCCGCTGACGCTGGTCGAGGTCGCCGTCCTCGCCGCGCTCGCCGGGGTCGCCGCGGTGGCGACGTTTGCACCGCCCGGTGGCAGCGCCTGGCCGGCGGCCGCCGCGTGCTCGCGCGCATCGGCGATGCTTGCCTGGACGCGCTCGCCGAGCTCGCTGCCGGGCGGCAGGCCGTCGGCGATCTTCTGCCACTCGGCGATCGCCGTCGCGTAGTCGCCGCGCTCGTAGGCGATGGTCCCGGACAGCGCGAGCGACTTCGCGTGCTTCGGATCTGCCCGGAGAGCGCGTTCGATCAACGCGATCGATTGCGGGTTGTTCGCGGTCCCTTTGGTCGCCCCGACCGCATCGGCGTAGTCGGCGAGAAGCTGCGGGTTGTTCGGTTGCAGCTCGCTCGCCCGCGCGTACGCGGGCAAGGCGTCGTCGAAGCGGCCGAGCACGGTGTACGAGCGGGCGAGCATCGTCCAGCCTTGGGCGTCGTCCGGGTTCTTCTGCAGCCGGGCGGCGAGCTGGTCGACCATCGCCGCGATCTGCTGCATGCCGATCTGGCCATTCGCTGCGGATGCCGACGCTTCGGCTGTCGCAACCGATGCGCCCGGGAAGGCGAGCGACGGCGCTCCCGTCTTCCAGTAGCCGACGGCAGCGATCACGACGACGGCGAGCGCGAGCACGCCGACCAGGCGGCGCGACGGCCGCGCCGGCGCCGGCATCGGCGCGTCGGTGGCGAGCAGCAGCGCGCCGATGTCGTGCTCGACGGCGCGACGCGCCTGGTCGTAGCGCCTGGCGTCGAGCTTGCCGGCGTCGCGCTCGGCCTTCAGCTGCAGGAGTCGCGCGCGCGCGGCGGCGAGGGGATCGCGGGCTGCCATCGCTCAGGCGTGCCGGGGCGCGTCGGCGCCTCGGGCGGCGTCGGCGACGTCATTGTCGTCGTCGTCGTCGGGATCGAATGCGTCGGCGGCCATGTGGCTGCGCCGCCGCACGACGATCACGAGCACCGCGCCGCCAACGGCGAGCAGGAGCGCCGGGCCGAACCAGAGCAGCACCGTCGTCGCGCGCAGCGGCGGCCGATAGAGGACGAAATCGCCGTAGCGCGCGGTCATGTAGTCGACGATCTCGGCGTCGCTCTTGCCCTTTCTCAGCATCTCGCGCGTCTCCTGGCGCAGGTCGACGGCGAGCGCGGCATTCGAGTCGGCGATCGTCTGGTTCTGGCAGACGAGGCAGCGTAGCTCCGCGGTGATGCGAACCATGCGCGCCTCGAGCGCCGGATCGGCCGCTTCGGGCGGCGCTTCGCGGGCGAGGGCAGAGGCGCTCGCCGCGACCATGGCGGCGGCGATCAGCAGTGGCCGCCACCCGGGGAAGTCGACGATGCCGATCGCCCTCATGCGTCGAGCTTCTTCAGCAATGGCTCGATCTTGTTCGCGAGCACCTCGGGGGTGAGCGGGCCGATGTGCTTCATGCGGATGACGCCGTTGCCGTCGACGATGAAGGTCTCGGGAACGCCGTAGACGCCGAAGTCGATGCCGACACGGCCGTCCTCGTCGAAGAACGAAGCGTCGTAGGGATTGCCGAACCGCGCCAGCCAGGCGCCGGCGTCGGGCCGCGTGTCCTTGTAGTTGAGGCCGTAGATCGGCACGAGGTGCCTCTTCGAGAACTCGACCAGGACCGGGTGCTCCTCGCGGCAGGCGACGCACCACGAGGCCCAGACGTTGAGGATGAAGGCCTTGCCGCGCAGTTCGTCGAGGCGGACGACGCGCGACGCGTCGTCGACCCGCGGCAGCGCGAACCGCGGCGCCGGCTTGTCGATCAGCGGTGACGGCACCTCGCGCGGATCGCGATTGAGGCCGACGGCGAGAACGACGGCGAGCGCGAAGAACGCTGCCAGCGGGATCAGGAACCAGAGTCGCTTCATGCCGTTGCGGCCACGACCGCGGCCGTCTTGAGCTCGCGGACGCGCGCCCGGTAACGGCGGTCGCTCGCCGCGAGCAGGCCGCCGATCGCCATGATCAGGCAGCCGCTCCAGATCCAGTCGACGAACGGCTTGACGTAGACGCGGACGATCCACGCCGGGCTGTTCGCAATCGGCTCGCCGAGCGAGACGTACAGGTCGCGCGTGATCCCGGGCCGGATCGCCGCGTCGGTCATCGTCGCTTGCGACGCCGGATAGAAGCGCTTCTCGGGGCGCAGCGTCGTCACCAGGCGGCCGCCCTGGGTGACGACGACCTCGCCCTGCGCGGCACGGTAGTTCGGCCCGCGCACGTCGCTGGCGCCGCGGAAGGTGAAGACGAGATCGCCGATCGTCGTCGTGTCGCCCGGCGCCATCTGGACGTCGCGCTCGATCTCGCCGGTGCGCACGAGCGTGACGCCGAGGATGAAGACGGCGACGCCGAGGTGCGCCGTCATCATCCCGACCATCGCGCGCGGAATCTGCCGGGCGCGATGGACGATGCTGGTGCGAATTCCGGCCGTCGGCCGCAGCCGCTCGAAGAGGTCGGTCGCGACCGCGGCGACGATCCAGAACGCCATCAGCAGGCCCACCACGGCGACGATGCCGACGCCGCCCTTGGCCCAGGCGACGAGCAGCATGGCGACGACCGCGGCGCCCGCGGCCCACCTCAGCCGTGTCGCCAGCTCGGGCAGCTCGGCCTGCTTCCAGCGGGCGATCGGGCCGATGCCCATCAGGAAGACGAGCGGCGTCAGCAGCGGCACGAAGACGGTGTCGAAGTACGGCGGCCCGACCGAGATCTTGCCGAGGTTCATGGCGTCGAGCGCGAGCGGGTAGAGCGTGCCGAGCAGGACCGCGCCGCAGGCGACGACGAGCAGCACGTTGTTGGCGAGCAGCAGAGTTTCGCGCGAGAGCAGCGCGAAGCGTGCGCCGAGCCCCACCGATGGCGCGCGCCAGGCGTAGAGCGCGAGCGACGAGCCGATCACGATGACGAGGAAGGCAAGGATGAAGAGGCCGCGCCGCGGGTCGGTCGCGAACGCGTGCACCGACGAGAGCACCCCCGAGCGGACCAGGAAGGTGCCGAGCAGCGAGAGCGAGAAGGCGAGGATCGCGAGCAGCACCGTCCAGTTCTTGAAGCTGTTGCGCTTCTCGGTGACGGCGAGCGAATGGATCAGCGCGGTTGCGACCAACCAGGGCATGAACGAGGCGTTCTCGACCGGGTCCCAGAACCACCAGCCGCCCCAGCCGAGCTCGTAGTATGCCCAGCCGCTGCCGAGGGCGATGCCGATTGTCAGGAAGATCCACGCTGCGGTCGTCCACGGCCGCGTCCAGCGCGCCCAGGTCGCATCGAGGTTGCCGCCGATCAGCGCCGCGACCGCGAACGAGAACGCGACCGAGAGGCCGACGTAGCCCATGTAGAGCATGGGCGGGTGGATCACCATCCCCGGGTCCTGCAGCAGCGGATTGAGGTCGCGCCCCTCGGCGGCGGCGGGAACGAGCCGGTCGAACGGGTTCGACGTCGCGAGCAGGAAGAGCAGGAAGCCGAACGAGAGCAGGCCCATGACGGCGAGGATCCGCGCCCGCACCTTGTCCGGCAGGTGGTTGCTGAAGGTCGCGACGGCGAGGGTCCAGAACGTCAGCATCAACAACCAGAGCAGGATCGATCCTTCGTGGCCGCCCCAGACGGCGGTGATTCGGTAGTGCAGCGGCAGCGAGCGGTTCGAGTTGGTCGCGACGTAGAGGACCGAGAAGTCGTTGTCGACGAAGCTGAGCGCCAGGCAGAAGAAGGCGAACGCGACCAGCGCGAACAGCAGCCTGGCCGACGGCTGCGCGAGCGCCATCCAGTCGCCGCGGCCGCGCGCCGCGCCGAGCATCGGCACGACGCCGAGGACGAGGGCGATGCCGAGGGCGAGCCAGAGGGCGAAGTGACCGAGCTCGGGGATCATATGTGCTCCGTCACTTGGTGAGCGGCGCCGGCGACATCGTCTCGGCGAGTTTTGGGTTGCCCTGCTGCGCGCGCTTCAGCGCCTCGGCGGCCTCGGGCGGCATGTAGTTCTCGTCGTGCTTGGCGAGCACCTCGCGGGCGACAAAGACATCGCCCTCGAGACGGCCCTGGGCGACGACGCCCTTGCCCTCCTTGAAGAGGTCGGGAAGGATGCCTTCGTAGCGGACCAGGATCGAGCGCGCGGTGTCGGTGACGACGAAGCTTGCCTTGGTGCCATCGCGCTTCAGCGAGCCCTTCTCGACCAGGCCGCCGAGGCGAAACGTGCGCGCGCTCGGCGCCTCGTGCGCCGCCACCTGCGACGGCGAATAGAAGAAGACGAGGTTGCTCTGGAAGGCGTTCAGCACCAGCGCGACGGCGATGCCCACCGCGCAGACGAGACCGGCGACGATGGCCAGCCGCTTCTGACGCGGCTTCATCGGACCGCCCCGGCAGCGGCGAGGTCGCGCCGCACCCGTCGGTGGCGCAGTGCCACCGCGACCGGCTCGATCGCCATGCACGCCGCCGTCACGACGTAGGCGCCCCACACGTAGCCGCCATAGCCGCCCATGGCGAAGAAATCGCTCGCACTGTTCCAGATCACGTCGTCGTTCCCATCCGTGGCGCGGCGCGACCGACCGCCTCGCCTGCCCATGCTGCCTGATTGTCGCGTTCCAGCGCGATCGCCCTGGCGCGAACGAAAATGACCGCGAACGCATAGGCCCAGAACGACAGCGTCATGAGCAGCATTGCCTGCAGCATCACGGCGGCCATCTTCGGCGCCGTCGCGACGCTCACGCTCGCGCCCTGGTGCAAGGTGTTCCACCAGACCACCGAGAAGTAGATGATCGGCACGTTGACGCTGCCGACGATTGCGAGCAGCGCGCCGGCGCGGTCGGCGCGGCGCGGGTCGTCGATCGCCGAGACCAGCGCCAGGTAGCCGCCGTAGAGGAAGAGCAGGATCAGCTCGGACGTGAGGCGGGCGTCCCAGACCCAGAACGTGCCCCAGGTCGGCCTGCCCCAGAGGGCGCCGGTCCAGAGCGCCAGGAAGGTGAACAGCGCGCCGGTGGGTGCGATCGCGCGCGCGACGACCGATGCGAGCCTGGCGTTGAACGCCCAGCCGATCGCCGCCCAGAACGCCATCACGACGTAGAGCAGCATCGACATCCACGCCGCGGGGACGTGGATGAAGATGATCCGGTAGGCGTCGCCCTGCGTCGCGTCGGTCGGCGCGCGCAGCATGCCGAGGTAGAGGCCCCAGGCGGCGAGCACCGCGGCGATCGCCGCGAACCACGGTACGAGCTTGCCGGCAAGCGGATAGAACGCCGCCGGCGAGGCGAAGCGGAAGAGGCGCCAAGTGGTGTTCACGGTGTTCGTCGTCGTCGGATGCGTGTCATTCGGTGGCGATGCGCAGTGCTGCCGCGGTTGCGACGGGCGCCAGCACGGCGGTGAAGATGAGGATGGCACCAAGCAGCGAATAGTGACCGCGCGCCGACTGGCCGGCGTCGACCGCACCGACCGCGCCGGCACCGAAGATGAGAGCAGGAATGCAGAGCGGGACGATGATCAGGATCAACAATACCGCGCCACTGCGTAGGCCCAGGGTGAGCGCGGCACCGAGTCCGCCGAGCAGGCTCAGGACCGGGGTGCCGAGCAGCAGGCTGGCGACGAGCGCGGCGTTCGCCTGCGGCGACATGTCGAACAGCAGGCCGAACACCGGTGCCGCGACGGCGAGCGGCAGGCCGGTAAGCAGCCAGTGCGAAACCGCCTTGGCAACGACGATCGCGATTCGTCCGCCGGGGACGAGCAGCATTTGCTCGAGCGAGCCGTCGGCCAGGTCGTTGGCATAGAGCTGCGTCACCGAGAGCATCGCCGCGAGCAGCGCCGCGACCCAGACGACGCCGGGCGCGATCTGGCGCAGCGTCTGCGGCTCGGGACCGACGCCGAAGGGAAACAGGCTCACGGCGACGGTGAAGAACGCGATCGGCAACGCCGCGTCGATGCGGCGGCGCGCTGCCAGGCGAAGGTCGCGAGCGACGAGCACGGCGAACGTGCTGTTCATCGAGCGGCCTTCGCATGGCGGGCTCCGGGTTGCGACTCGGCTCCGGCGCGGCGGCTCATGCGACGGCAGGCTCGCGCAGCTCGATGACGAGAGGTGCCGGCTCGACGATCGGCAGCGGCAGGTGGCTGGTGAGGACGATGCTGCCGCCGCGCCGCGCGTAGCCGACCAGCACCTCGGCCAGGACGTCGACGCCGGCGGCGTCGAGGGCGTCGAACGGTTCGTCGAGCAGCCAAGGCCGGATCTCGCGCTGGGCGGCGAGGCGGGCGAGGGCCACCCGCCGCCGCTGGCCCTGCGAGAGCGTGCGCACGAAGGCGTCGCGGCGGCTCGTCAGGCCGAAGCGGTCGAGCGCGGCGTCGACGTCGCCGGCATCGATGTGATGGCCGCCGAGAAGGAGCAGGAAGCGCAGCGATTCACGCACCGTGAGGTCTTCCTTGAGGGCGTTCGCGTGGGCGAGGTAGAGCGGCCGGGGCGCGAGCGCCGGAGCGCCCGTCCACGCGATGTCGCCGGTCGCGGGCGCGGACAGCCCCGCCATGGTGCGCAGCATCGTCGTCTTGCCCTGGCCGTTGGCGCCGCGGACCCAGACGATCGCGCCCGGGTGAACGACGAAGCTGGTCGGCGCGAACAGCACGCGTTCGCCGCGGCGGCATTGCAGCTCGCGAACGACCAGCGTCGCATTGGACCGATCGTCCGTGCTGTCCGCCTGCCTGTCGTCCATGGCTCGTCCTTGCCGCCGCCCGCTCGTTTCGCGTCGCGGCGATTGTCGCGGAACGGGCGGCTGCTCCGGGGGCCCCGTTTGTGAGCGCTCGTACACTTCTTCGGGTCCGGGACGAGAGGAACAACGATGCTGTTCGGCAAGCTGCTGCCGCGCGAGGGGAATTTCTTCGAGCTATTCAACCAGCACGGCGCCTACATCGCCGAGGGCGCCCGAGCCTTCATCCGGCTGATCCAGCACTACGCCGACCCGGAGCTGCGCGACAAGCACGCCAACGAGGTCGGCCACGCCGAGCGGCAGGCCGACAAGATCACGGCCGAGGTCAACCGGCTGCTGCACAAGACGTTCATCACGCCGATCGATCGCGAGCAGATCCACGGCCTGATCAACGCGATGGACGACATCCTCGACCTCCTGCAGGACGCGAGCGAGACGATGTCGCTCTACGACGTCCAGGCGATGAACGACGACATCCTGCGTCTCGGCGACCTGAGCGCGAAATGCTGCGAGCGCGTCCAGCACGCCGTCTCGCTCTTGCCCAAGATCAGCCAGCCCGGGGTCGCCCAGGCTGCGCTTAAGACCTGCGAGGAGATCGATCGCCTCGAGTCGGACGCCGACCGCGTCATGCGCTCGGCGATGTCGCGCCTGTTTCGCGAGGAAAACGACGTCCGCGAGCTGATCAAGCTGCGCGCGATCTACGAGCTGCTCGAGTCGATCTCCGACCGCTGCGAGGACGTCGCCAACCTGATCGAAGGCGTCGTCCTGGAGAACTCGTGACAGCCGGGGGCGGTGCTGCCGCCGCGTTGCCGGCGCTCCCTTCCTCGACCAGGCCGGCGGCGGGCCCGGCGGACGAGAGGCCGCGTTGACCGCGGGGGAGATCTCGTTCGGCGTCGTGGCGCTGCTGGTCGCGCTCGCGGTCGTGTTCGACTTCATGAACGGCTTCCACGACGCCGCGAACTCGATCGCCACGGTCGTCTCGACCGGCGTCCTGAAGCCGCAGCAGGCGATCGTCTTCGCCGCTTTCTTCAACGTCGTCGCGATCTTCGTCTTTCACCTGAGCGTCGCCGCGACGGTCGGCAAGGGCATCGCGCAGCCCGGCGTGGTCGACCACCACGTCGTCTTCGGCGCGCTGATCGGCGCGATCGTCTGGAACTTCGTGACCTGGTGGTGGGGCATCCCGTCGAGCTCGTCGCACGCGCTGATCGGCGGCATCGTCGGCGCCGTTATCGCCAAGGCCGGCACCGGCTCGCTGATCGGCGCCGGCATCTGGAAGACCGTCATCTTCATCTTCATCTCGCCGGTGCTCGGCTTCCTGCTCGGGGCGCTGCTGATGGTTCTGGTCGCGAACGTCTTTCGCCGGGCATCGCCGCTCAGGGTCGACAACCTGTTCCGGCGCATGCAACTTGTCTCCGCAGGCCTGTACAGCCTCGGCCACGGCGGCAACGACGCCCAAAAGACGATCGGCATCATCTGGATGCTGCTGATCGCGGCGCGCTACGCGAGCGCGGACGCGGCGATGCCGCCGGCATGGGTGATCTGGTGCTGCTATATCGCCATCGGCCTGGGCACCATGTTCGGCGGCTGGCGGATCGTCAAGACGATGGGCCAGAAGATCACCAAGTTGAAGCCGGTCGGCGGCTTCTGTGCCGAGACCGGCGGTGCGATCACGCTCTTCCTCGCGACGGCGCTCGGCATCCCGGTCTCGACCACGCACACCATCACCGGCGCGATCGTCGGCGTCGGCTCGGTGCGGCGCGCCGCCGCCGTCCGCTGGGGAGTCGCCGGCAACATCGTCTGGGCCTGGATCTTCACCATCCCGGCGTCGGCCTTCGTCGCCGCGATCGCCTACGCGGTCAGCTTCGCGTTCTTCAGCTGATCTTGGCGTGCGACTCGAAGTATTGCTGCGCCGCGAAGGCGAAGGTCGCCATCGCCGCGGCAGCGCCGATCGCGAGCGCGAGGCCGACGACGACGTAGGTCGGCCACGCCGGCCCGCGCGCCGCGTGCGCAGGGCCGTGGCGCTCGACCCAGCGCTCGTCGCCGGTCAGGCCGAGGACGATCGCCTGCAGCATGGCGAGCGCAACCATGGCGCCGAGCAGGAGCACCAGCAAGGCGCCGCGGGCATCGTCGACGCCGAGCTCGCGCATGCGCCAGAGGCCGTAGGCGCCGATCAGGGTCGGCCACGGGTGCAGCCAGCCGAGCACGTCGCCGACCCCGTACAGGTAGAAGCGGTGCAGGCCGAGCGTGCCGCCGATGAACGCGAGCCAGGTCGCGACGGTGCGAGAGCGGCCCTCGGCAGCGGCTGCCATCACGCCGCTGGCACTGCCGCGCCTGCGCCGAGCGCGCGCTGCATGACGACGACGTCGAGCCAGCGGTCGAATTTCCAGCCCGCCGCCGCGATGATGCCGACCGGCGCGAAACCAAGGGCGCGGTGGACGCCGACCGAGCCGGCGTTCGCCGAGTCGCCGATCAC
>DASXIP010000043.1:0-3512 GCA_036497875.1 Caldimonas sp. | reverse complement strand
CTGGGAAAAGCGCACCGACCGCGTCGACGAGGAGCACAGCAACGGACCGTTCCTGCGTGCGTACACGCGCTTCAACTGGTACCGGCCATTCGGCGGCTGGTACGCGAACGCGCGCGTCGAGGCCGGCCAGGTCTTCGTCCACAGCCGGATCGCGGTTCCCGACACGGTGCTGTTTCGTGCTGGCGGCGACAACTCGGTGCGCGGCTACGGCTACCGGACGCTCGGCCCGACCGTCAACGGCGTGGTCGTCGGCGGCCGCGTCCTCGCGACCGGCAGCATCGAGTTCGAGCACGCGCTCACCGCCCGGCTGCCGGCGCTGTTCGGCGCCGTCTTCACCGACGTCGGCAGTGCCGCCGACCAGTGGAACGAGCTGCGCCCGGTCGTCGGTGTCGGTGTCGGCTTGCATTACCGAAGCCCCGTCGGGCCGCTGCGGCTCGATGTCGCGTACGGCGTGCACGAAGATCGGTTCCGGTTGCACCTGAGCGTTGGCGTGACGTTCTGATCGAGTCCCGATGGCCACCGACACGAGCCCTGAGCCGACGCCGCGCGACGATGCCGAGCGCGCCACGGCGGTCCGGCCGCGCCGGCGGCGGGCGTTGCGGTGGCTGGCCGGTGCGGTCGCGACGCTCCTTCTCATCACCACGGCGACCGTCTTAGCGCTGCTCTGGGTTTTGCACAGCGCTTCCGGCAGCGCCTGGCTGCTCCGTCAGGTCCCCTACCTCACCGTGACCGGACCGCGCGGCGCCCTGATCGGCGACTTCGACGCCGACCGCATCGACGTCGTCTTCCCCGACAGCGGTGTCCTGCGCCTCGATGCATCGCGCTGGCAGGAACTTGCCGTCGCGCCCGGCGACGCCGGTCGCTGGCTCCATCTGCGCGTCGCCACCCTGCACGCCGATCGTGTGACATGGCTCGCGGCGAGCGACCGGCCGAAGTCGAGCGCGCCGGCACAGCCACCGCAAAGCCTGCGGCTGCCGCTCGAAATCGAGATCGGCACCGCGACCGTCGACGCGCTGCGCATCGGCGACAACGATGCGACGCCGGTGCAGATGCTGCGTGCGCGCGTCCACCTCGGCGCCGACGGCGGCGCGCGGCACCGGTTCGACGACGTCGCCGCGAGCCGCGACCGCATGCGTGCGACCGGCGCCGCGACGATCGATGCCGATCGCCCGCTCGCGGTCGCCGCCCGGGTCTCGCTCGTCGCCGCCGACGATGCCGCGCTGCCCTGGCAGGCGGCGCTCGAGGCGCATGGCCCGCTCGACCAGCTCGACGTCCACGCCGACGCGCAGGTCGCGGCGCGCGAGGGACGCGCCGCGCAGTCGCTCGCCGCGCACGCCGTCGTGCGGCCGTTCGCGCCGTGGCCGCTCGGCGAGCTGCAGGCATCGACCGAGGCACTCGACCTCGCCGTGTTTGCGAGCGGCTTGCCGACGACGTCGCTGAGCGGGCGTGCGGTGGTGACGACGAGCTCGCTCGACCAACCCGCGCTCGTCTCGATCGACATCGCGAATGCGCGTGCCGGCCGCTGGAACGAGGGCCGGCTTCCGGTGCAACGCGTTGAGGCGACGCTTCGCGCCCGGCCCGATGCGCCCGACGTCGTCGACGTCGAGACGCTCAAGGCCGAGCTCGGCGCGAGGGATCGCCCAGGCGGCCGCATCGCCGGCCGTGGCCGCTGGAGCGGCGACACCTGGAACGTTGCCGCCGATCTCGACGGCGTCCGTCCGGTGGCGCTCGACGGCCGAGGGCCGCAGACGTCGCTCACGGGAACCGTCTCGCTCACCGGCAGCGGCTTCGCAGCGGCGCCGGAGCGACGCACGATCGATGTCGTCGCGCAGCTCGCCGGTACGCTCGCCGACCCGCGCTTGCCGCGCGACGCGCCGAAAGCGGTGCGCCTGCGGGTCGCGGGAGGCGCGATGCTCGACGCAATCGATGTCCGCGTCGCCGAAGTTTCGCTCGGCGGCGCCACGGCGACCGGCACCGGCAAGCTCGTTCGGACCTCGGCGCACGCGCCTTGGCGAGCCAGCGGCAAGCTGCGCCTGGTCGAGTTCGATCCGCTGCCATGGTGGCCCGGCCGCACCGATTCGCCGCTCGCACGCGGCGCGAACCGGATCAACGCCGAAGGCGAGTTCGACATCGTCCTCGGCAATGCGCGCGCCGAGGCGACGCTTCTCGATATTCTGGCGGCAACGCGCGGCCATGCCGAGCTCCGCGCCCACGACAGTGCGCTCGCAGGCGTCGCGGTCGAGGCCACGGCGAGCGTCGTCAACAGCGACGGCCGCGCGCGCTCGGCGCTCGACGTCGTCGCTGCCGGCAACCACGCGAATGGCCACGGCGTCCTCGGCGGCGCGGGAAGCACCGCCGACGAATGGCAGCTCGCGATCGACGCGCCGGCGCTCGACAAGCTCGCCGTCTGGTTCGGGCCGACCGGGCGCGGCCACGCCCCGATGCTCGCCGGTGCGCTGTCGGCGACGGCGCGCGTCGACGGCCGCTGGCCGGCGCTGCAGAGCGTCGGCGAGCTGCACGGCAGCGGTTTGCGTTACGCGGCGTCGACGGTGCGCCGCGCCGACGGACGCTGGCGTCTCGGCAGCACCGCCGATGCCGCGCTCGACGCCAGCCTCACGCTCGACGGCATCGACGCCGCCGGGCGCGCGATCGAGCACGCTGCGGCCCAACTCTCGGGCACCGCGCACGCCCACCACGGCGAGCTACGGATCGACTCGGCAGCGCTGCCGCCGGAGTGGGCCGATGCGATCGCCTCGAGCGCGCGCAAAGACATTGCAGCGACCGCGGCCGCGGCTTCGGCGACCGCAACGGCGACCGCAACGGCGTCAGCGTCGGCATCGGCATCGGCGACGGCAGCGACGAGCGCGGCGTCGGCGCCTTCGCCGGGTGCGCGCAGCGTCGTGCTCGCGTCGTTCACAGGCGGCCTCGTCGACGGCGACGGCGCCCGCAATGCCGGTTGGCGCGGCAGCATCGGCGAAATCGTCGCCCGTAGCATCGGCGCGCCGACGCGCACCTGGTTGCAGATCCGCAACCTGCAGGGCAGCGTCTTTTGGGCGGGTGGCCCGGCGCGCGCGAGCATCGAGCCCGGCGCCGCCGAGGCGCTTGGCGCGACGGTGCGCTGGACGCGGATCGCCTGGCGAGGCAGCGAGAACGGCGGCAGCGGTCAACTCGACGCGCACGCGACGGTCGAGCCGATCCCGGTCGCACCGCTGCTGCGAGCCTTGCAGCCCGACTTCGGCTGGAGCGGTGACCTCACCGTCGGCGCGCGCATCGATGTGCAGAGCGCGCCCAATGTCGTCGTCGACGCCGTCGTCGAACGCGGCAGCGGCGACCTCACCGTCACCGAGGGCGTAGCGACCAGCCCGCTCGGCTTCACCGAGCTGCGGGCCGCCATCGCCGCGCGCGACGGCGTCTGGAACTTCACTGCAGGCATTGCCGGCAGCGCCTTCGGCGCCGCCTCGGCCAAGGTCGGCGCGCGCACGAGCAGCAGCGCGTCGTGGCCGGGTGCGGCA
>DASXIP010000042.1:0-2066 GCA_036497875.1 Caldimonas sp. | reverse complement strand
CGGCGAGCGCCTCGCTCGAATGGACGCGCCTCTACCAGTGGGAAGGCCAGGTCGCCGGCGGCCACGCCGGCGGCGTGCTCGGCCTCGTGCTCGGCCGGGCGAGCCAGAACCTGCTCGGCTTTGCCGGCTCGGGCGTGCTCTGGATCGCCATCCTCGTCGCCGGCGCGTCGTTGGCGCTGCGCTTCTCGTGGCTGCGCGTCGCCGACGCAATCGGTGCCGCGATCGAGTCGCTCCGTACCCGCCGCGTCGAGAGGATCGAGCGCGCCGAGGACGCGCGCCTCGGCGCCGAAGCGCTGCGCGAGCGCGGCGAGCTGCTCGACGCCGAACACGAGCTGCTGGAGCAACACCTGCCGCTCGTCATCGAGCCGACGCTGGTCGACGTGCCGAAGAGCACGCGCGTCGTCAAGGAGCGGCAAAAGCCTCTCTTCAGCGAGCTGGTCGACACCAAGCTGCCGCAGGTCGACATGCTCGACTCGGCGCCGCAGCGCATCGAGGGCGTCAGCGCCGAGTCGCTCGAGATGACGTCGCGCTTGATCGAGAAGCGCCTGAAGGACTTCGGCGTCGAGGTCCGCGTTGTCGCGGCGTCGCCGGGGCCGGTGATCACGCGCTACGAGATCGAGCCGGCGCTCGGCGTCAAGGGCGCGCAGGTCGTGAGCCTTGCCAAGGACCTGGCGCGATCGCTCGGCCTGGTCTCGATCCGCGTCGTCGAGACGATCCCCGGCAAGACGACGATGGCGCTCGAGCTGCCGAACTCGAAGCGGCAGACGATCCGCCTCTCGGAGGTGCTCGGCTCGCAGGCGTACGCCGATTCCGGCTCGCAGCTCACGCTCGGCCTCGGCAAGGACATCGTCGGCGTTCCCGTCGTCGCCGACCTGCAGAAGATGCCGCACTGCCTGGTCGCCGGCACGACGGGGGCAGGCAAGTCGGTCGGCATCAACGCGATGATCCTGTCGCTTCTCTACAAGGCCGAGGCGCGCGACGTGCGGCTGCTGCTGATCGATCCGAAGATGCTCGAGATGAGCGTCTACGAAGGGATCCCGCACCTGCTTTGCCCGGTCGTCACCGACATGAAGCAGGCCGCCAACGCGCTCAACTGGGGCGTCGGCGAGATGGAGCGCCGCTACAAGCTGATGAGCCGGCTCGGCGTGCGCAACCTCTCGAGCTACAACAAGAAGCTCGCCGAGGCGGCCGAAAAGGGTGAGCCGATCGCCAACCCGTTCAGCCTGACACCCGAGAACCCCGAGCCGCTCGAGCGGCTGCCATTCATCGTCATCGTCATCGACGAGCTCGCCGATCTGATGATGGTGATCGGCAAGAAGATCGAGGAGCTGATCGCGCGGCTCGCGCAGAAGGCGCGCGCGTCGGGCGTGCACCTGATCCTCGCGACGCAGCGGCCGAGCGTCGACGTCATCACCGGCCTGATCAAGGCCAACATCCCGACCCGGCTCTCGTACCAGGTCTCGAGCAAGATCGACTCGCGAACGATCCTCGACCAAATGGGCGCCGAGACGCTGCTCGGCATGGGCGACATGCTCTACCTGCCTTCGGGCAGCGGCATGCCGATCCGCGTCCATGGCGCGTTCGTCAGCGACGACGAGGTGCATCGCGTCGTCGCCTACCTGAAGAGCCAGGGCGAGCCGAACTACATCCAGGGCATCCTCGAGGGCGGGACGCTCGACGGCGACAGCGGCGACGCGCTCGGTGAAGGGGCGATGGGCGGCGGCGAGAGCGACCCGATGTACGACCAGGCGGTCGCGATCGTCCTGCAGCACCGGCGTGCCTCGATCTCGCTCGTCCAGCGGCATCTGCGCATCGGCTACAACCGGGCGGCGCGATTGCTGGAACAAATGGAGAAATCAGGGCTCGTCACCGCGATGGCATCGAATGGCAACCGCGACATCCTCATCCCGGCGCGGGCGGAATGAAGCGCATCCTTGCGCTCGTCGCGGCGCTCGCGGTCTCGCTCGCCGCGCGCGCCGATTCGGTCTACACCCTGCGCGCGTTCGTCCGCGACGTGAAGAGCGGCCGCTCGCAGTTCACGCAGACAGTCAAGTCGCCGGACGGCG
>DASXIP010000041.1:0-2801 GCA_036497875.1 Caldimonas sp. | reverse complement strand
CAGCGACTACGGGCAGCGCGCCGTTGCCGCGCGCCTCGTCGCGACGCTGCCGCACCGGCACACCGCCCGGCAGTGGTTCCGCTCGCCCGACGTGCTGGCGCTGCTGCCGTTCGACCGCCCCGAACCCGGGCGGTCGTACGCACTCGTCTGGTCGTTGCCGAGCGAGCGCGCCGACACTTTGCTGGCGATGGACGCGACCGCCTTCGAGCGCACGCTCGCCGCTGCCGCCGGCGCTGACGTCGGACTGCTCGCCCTCGCGTAGGAGCGCGCGTCGTGGCCGCTCGCCGTCATCGCCGCGAGCGAGTGGTCGGGGCCGGGCTGGGTCCTCGTCGGCGACGCCGCGCACGTCGTCCATCCGCTCGCCGGCCAGGGTCTCAACCTCGGCCTGGCCGACGTCGCCGCGCTGACGGCGGTGATCGCCGGGCGCGAACCGTGGCGCAGCGTCGGCGATGAGCGGTTGCTGCGGCGGTATGGACGGCAGCGCGCCGCGCCGACCTGGGCAATGCGGCAAATGACCGACGGTTTGTTGCGTTTGTTCGCGACCCACTCGGCGCCGATCCGGGAACTCCGCAACAATGGCATGAGTCTCGTCAATCGCGTCCCGCCGCTGAAGCGCTGGCTCACGGCGCGGGCGCTCGACTCCTGAAAGACCGTCATGAAACGACCTTCGCGCGCTGCCTTCGCCCTGGTTCTCGCCTTCGCGCTCGCGCCGTTCGCCTTCGCCGACGAGGCGGCAATCCGCAAGAACATCAGCGAGCGCGTCCCCGACTTCCCGAAGATCGACGAGATCACGAAGACCGCCATTCCCGGCCTCTACGAGATCCGCGTCGGCACCGACATCCTCTATACCGACGAACAGGGCGATCACATCATCGAAGGCCAGCTGATCGAGACCAAGACGCGCGACAACCTCACCCAGCAGCGCGTCGCCAAGCTCACCGCGATCGACTTCAAGACCTTGCCGCTGAAGGACGCGATGGTCTGGAAGCAGGGCACCGGCGAGAGGAAGCTCGTCGTCTTCGCCGATCCGAACTGCGGCTACTGCAAGAAGTTCGAGCGCGACCTGCAGAACGTCAAGGACGTCACCGTCTACACCTTCCTCTACCCGATCCTCGGCGGCGACTCGCCCGAGAAGTCGAAGCAGATCTGGTGCTCGAAGGACAACATCAAGACCTGGCGCGAGTGGATGATCAAGGGCACGCCGATCGCCGACAGCCCGGCGTGCGATACGTCGGCACTGCAGCGCAACCTCGCCCTCGGCCGCAAGCACCGCATCAGCGGCACGCCTGGCCTCGTCTATGAAGACGGCAAGATGCAGCCCGGCGCCGTCGGGCCCGAAGCGATCGAGCGCCAACTCGCCGCGAGCCGCGGCAAGAGCAACAGCTGACCCGCGGCCTCGGCGCCGCCGGGCGCGCCGGCTACATGCGGTAGCTCGGATCCTTGCGGTCGACGAGCCGCTGCAAGGCGGCGAACACGTCCTCGCCGGCGCCGTATTTCGGATCGAAGTTGAGCGAATCGGCGACGCACTTGTCGAGGACGGCGCGCGCGATCGGCACAGCCTCTCCCATCGATTGCGTCGCGAGCTGGATCTCGCAGGCGCGGTTCACCAGCCACATCAGCGACAACGCCTGCGGCAGCGTCGCGCCGATCGTCACCGGGCCGTGGTTGCGCAGCATCAGCACGGGCTTGCCGTCGGCGCTGGCGAGAATGCGCGCACCCTCGTCGGCGTGGACGGTGATGCCTTCGAAATCGTGGTAGGCCACCTTGCCGTGGAGCTGTGCGGCGTAGAAATTGGTGAAGGCGAGGCCGTCCTTCAGGCAGCAGACGGCCTGCGTCGCCGTCGTGTGGAGGTGCATGACGCAGTGCGCGTCGTGCAAGGTCGCGTGGATCGCGCCGTGGAAGGTGATTCCCGCCGGGTTGATCGGCCAGTCGGCGTGGCCGACGATCTTCCCTTCGAGATCGACCTTGACCAGGTTCGACGCCGAGACCTCGGAGTAGTGCAGGCCGAACGGATTGATCAGGTAGTGCTGCTCCTCGCCCGGAACTCGTAGCGAGATGTGGTTGTAGATCAGCTCGGTCCAGCCGAGGTGGTCGAAGATCCGGTACGCGGCCGCGAGCTGCACTCGCGCGTCCCACTCGGCGGCGTGGAATCGCGGCGGACGGACGAACGCGCCTTGCGCCGGGTTCGGGTTCATGGAGCTCCTCTCGTTCCTCGATCCGGTCGGTTGTCTTTCCGCTCGCCCGTTCTTGCGCCGTTCGGCAGGGTGGCGATCTTGCCCCCGATCGGCGCCGTGTGCCCGCGGCGACAATCGACCGCATGATCCGCTACGCCATCGACGTTGCCGCGACGCATCGTCACACGTTTTCGGTCGAGCTTCGCATCGACCAACCCGCCGCGGAGCAGCGGTTGAGTCTGCCGGTCTGGATTCCGGGCAGCTACCTCGTTCGCGAGTTCGCGCGCCATCTGTCGGCGCTCACGGCCGAGCAGGGCGGCATGGCGGTGCCGGTGCGCCAGCTCGACAAGGCCACCTGGAGCATCGGCTGCGCGGCCGGTGCGCCGCTCGCCGTGCGCTACCAGATCTACGCCTTCGACACCTCGGTCCGCGCGGCCTTCCTCGATGCGTCGCGAGGCTTCTTCAACGGTACCAGCGTGTGCCTGCGCGTCGAGGGCCGCGAGCGCGAGGCACATGCGCTCGCGGTCGTCGGTCTGCCCGAAGGCTGGGACGTGGCGACGAGTCTCGATCCGCGTCCCGGCGCCGGCAGCCACGAAGTTGTCGCCGCCGACTACGACACGCTCGTCG
>DASXIP010000040.1:0-3429 GCA_036497875.1 Caldimonas sp. | reverse complement strand
CGAGGAGATGGAGCGCCTGCGCTCGATCATCAACGACATGCTGTTCCTGGCCCGCGCCGACCAGGGCGAAGCCGCGACCAGCCTGATCCAGGCCTCGGTCGCCGACGAGGTGAGAAAGACGATTGATTTCTTCGAGGTCGTGCTCGATGAGATGCAGGCCAGCGTCAGCATCGAGGGCGACGTCGGCGCGCAGGCGACGCTCGAGACCGCGCTGTTCCGCCGGGCCATGTCGAACCTGCTGCAGAACGCCATCGAGCATTCGCACCCCGGAGCGCGCCTCACCGTCCACATCGTCGAAGGCCCGGAGGCGATCTGGGTCGAGGTGTCGAACCCGGGAGCGCCGGTCGCCACGAGTCATCTGCAGAGACTGTTCGACCGCTTCTATCGCGCCGATGCGGCGCGCCACGGCAGCGACGGACACCACGGCCACGGTCTGGGGCTGGCGATCGTCAAGGCCGTCGCGACGATGCATGGCGGCGGCGTCGGCGCCCGCAGCGAGGCCGGCGTCACGACGATCGGCTTCAGCGTGCCGCGGGCCGTCGCGGCGGCGACGACTTAGGCCCTGGCCCGCCTCAACCGTGGTGGATGGCGATCGTCTTCAGCGTCGAGAAACCGTACAGCGCCTCGAAGCCCTTCTCGCGGCCGTGGCCCGAGTGCTTGACGCCGCCGAACGGCAGCTCGATGCCACCGCCGGCGCCGTAGTTGTTGACGAAGACCTGGCCGCAGCGCAACGCCCGCGCCGTGCGCAGCGCTCGACCGCCGTCCCGGGTCCAGACGCCGGCGACGAGGCCGTACTTGGTGCCGTTGGCGATCCGGATCGCCTCGGCCTCGCCGTCGAAGGCGATCAACACCTGCACCGGGCCGAAGATCTCCTCCTGCGCGAGCGCGTGCTCGGGCGGGACATCGTCGACGAGCGTCGGCCGCACGTAGTAGCCGCCCTTCGGCGCGTCGGCGACGACCGTGCCTTCGGCCGCGAACGCGAGGCCGCCGTCGCGGGCGAGGCCGAGGTAATGGTCGACGCCCTGCTTCTGCCGACCCGAGATCACCGGGCCGACGTCGAGGTCGCTCGCCGCCGGGCCGACGCGAAGGGCCCGGTAGCGCTCGGCCATCAGCGTCCGCACCCGCTCGAACACCGGCCGCTCGACGAGGATGCGCGACGACGCCGAGCACGTCTGGCCGGCATTCTGGATGCCGGCATTGACGAGGAATGGAAGCGCCGCATCGAGGTCGGCGTCGGCGAAGACGACCTGCGGGCTCTTGCCGCCGAGCTCGAGCGTCACCGGGACGGCGTTCCTCGCCGCGGCGGCCTGCACCAGCGCGCCGGTCGCAACCGAGCCGGTGAACGAGACGTGGTCGACGCCCGGGTGCGCCGAGAGCGCGGCGCCGGCCTCCTCGCCGAGGCCGGTGACGACGTTGAGCGCACCCGGCGGCAATCCGGCTTCGGCAGCGATGCGCGCGAACGCGAGCACCGTCAGGCACGCCTCCTCGGCTGGCTTCAGCACGCACGCGTTGCCCATCGCGAGCGCAGCGCCGACGCTGCGGCCGACGATCTGCATCGGGTAGTTCCACGGCACGATATGGCCGGTGACGCCGTGCGGCTCGCGCAGCGTCAGCGCGGTGTAGCCGTTCGCGAACGGCAGCGTCTGGCCGTGCACCTTGTCGCACGCGCCGGCGTAGAACTCGCAGTAGCGCGCCAACGCGATCGCGTCGGCGCGCGCCTGCTTGAGCGGCTTGCCGACATCGTGCGCTTCGAGCGCGGCAAGCAGCTCGACGTTGTCGAGCACCTTCTGGCCGACCTTCGCGAGGATCCGGCCCCGCTCTACGGCACTGAAGCGCCCCCAGGCGCCGCCGTCGCGGCTCTCGAGCGCGGCACGTGCGGCACCGACCGCAGCGTCGATGTCGGCAGCGCTACCACGCGCGACCCGGCAGAGCTCGCTGCCGTCCGAAGGATCGTCGAGCGCGAGCGTCGCACCCGCGGCGCCGGCGCGCCACTCGCCGCCGACGAGGACGCGCTCGGTGGGGAACGGAATCGAGAACGTCGAGGCAGTCATGGCGCGATCTCCGGCCGCGCGCGCGCGGCTTTGCGCCATCATAAGAACCATCGCCGACGCGCGGAGCCAGCGCCATCAGCTTCTTTGTCTTCAAGCGCTTCGCGAGCCTGTTGCTGACGCTGCTGGCGGCATCGGTCGTCGTCTTCACCGTCCTCGATGTCCTGCCCGGCAACGCCGCCGAGGTCATCCTCGGCGAGAGCGCGACGCCGGAATCGGTCGCGGCACTCTCGGCCAGGCTCGGCCTGGACCGCCCCGCTGTCGTCCGCTATGCCGACTGGATGAAGGGCCTCGCGACCGGCGAGCTCGGCACCAGCATCGCCTACGACACGCCGATCGCGCAGCTCGTCGGCGAGCGGCTCGTCGTCACCGTGCCGCTGGCGCTGATGGCGATGCTGCTGACGACCGCGCTCGCGTTCGCGCTCGGCCTGTTCGCCGCCGCGCGCCACGGTCGCGCCGGCGACGTCGGCGTGATGAGCGTGAGCCAGATCGGCATCGCGCTGCCGAACTTCTGGTTCGCGATCCTGCTGATTTGGCTGTTCGCGGTGAAGCTGCGCTGGTTTTCTGCCGGCGGCTTTCCCGGCTGGAGCGCCGACGACGGCGGCGGCGCAGGGCCGGCGCTGCGCGCGCTCGTTCTGCCGGCGCTCGCGCTCGCCGTCGTCCAGGCGGCGATCCTCACCCGCATCGTCCGCTCGGCGGTGCTCGACGTCCTGCGCGAGGACTTCGTCCGCACCGCACGCGCCAAGGGCCAGTCGCCGCGCGGCGTCCTCTGGGGCCACGTGCTGCGAAACGCGATGGTCCCCGTTCTCACCGTGATGGGGCTGCAGTTCGCCAACCTGCTGACCGGGACGGTCGTGATCGAACAGGTGTTCTCGCTGCCCGGCCTCGGTCGGCTCGTCTTCCAGGCGATCGCCAACCGCGACCTACCGGTCGTCCGCAACGTCGTCATGCTGCTGGCGGCGATGGTCGTCGTCATCAACTTCGTCGTCGACGTGCTCTACGTCGTCATCGACCCGCGGCTGCGGGTGCGGGCGCGAACGACGTGAGCGAAAGCGCGCGACGCCGACCGTGGCGGCACGCCAACCTGCGCGTCGGCGCGGCGCTGGTCGCGATCGTCCTCGGCCTGGCGCTGCTCTCCTGGGTCTGGACGCCGCACCCACCGACCGAACTCGACATCCCGCACAAGCTGCAGCCGCCCAGCGCGTCGCACTGGCTCGGCACCGACAGCCTCGGCCGCGACATCGCGTCGCTACTCATCGTCGGCAGCCGCGTCTCGATCGCGGTCGGGCTGATCGCGGTCGGCATCGGCATCGCCTTCGGCGTCGCCCTCGGCCTCGTCGCCGCCGTCCAGCGCGGCTGGGTCGAGGAGCTGGTGATGCGC
>DASXIP010000039.1:0-1861 GCA_036497875.1 Caldimonas sp. | reverse complement strand
CTTCATCACCAATCCCTCCGATGTGCGGCTCAACGCCCACGCCAAGAGGGCTCAGGCTGCGGGGCCCGAGGCGCTGCCGGCCGCGGGTGAAGGCTCGGTTCGACTTGGCGTCGACCGGCCGCCAATCGTCGAAAACATAGGGGCGCCGGACCCCTGGGCAATGGGACTAGGTCCAATGTCGCTGCGTCGGCCAGGGTTCATGGAATACTGCCGGCGCGTTCACTCGCGACGACGATGCTGCATGAAATCGAGTGTCGAATTGCTCGTCGATGCGCGCGCCCGGCTCGGCGAATGCGTTCTCTGGTGCGACGAGGCCGAGGCGTTGTACTGGACCGACATCGAAGGCGCGACGCTCAGTCGATGGACCGCGTCCGACGGCGGCACGCGGCAATGGTCGATGCCCGACCGCGTCGGCAGCTTCGCGCTGTGCGCCGAACCGGGCTTGCTGCTGGTCGGGTTCGCGGCGGGCGTCGCCCTCTTCGATCTCGAGCGCGGAGTCTCGGGGCCGCTGATCGCCGTCGAACCGGGCGAGCCCACGACACGGATCAACGACGGCCGCTGCGACGCACAAGGACGCTTCGTGTTCGGCATGTTCAACCTGGCGGAGGCGCCGATCGGCCACTTCTACCGGGTCGATGCCGGGCTCGCGGTAGAGCGGTTGCCGCTGCCCCCGGTCGGCGTCGCCAACAGCATCGCCTTCAGCCCCGACGGCTCGCGCATGTACTTCGCGGATTCGCCGACGCGCTGCATCCACAGCGTCGACTATCACGCCGACGGCAGGCTGGGCACGCCACGCCTCTTCGTGCAGCTTGGAGCCGACGCGGGATTCCCTGACGGCTCGGCCGTCGACGCCAAGGGCGGCCTCTGGAACGCGCACTGGGACGGCAGCTGCGTCGTCCGCTACGACGCTGCCGGCGTCGAGACGGCGCGCATTGCGCTGCCGGTATCGCGGCCGACATGCCCGGCCTTCGGCGGCAACGACCTCGATCGCCTGTTCATCAGCTCGGCGCGCATCGGCCTGGGCGACGAAAAGCTGGCGACGCAGCCAAACGCAGGCGGCATCTTCACTGCGGTGCCGGGCCAACGCGGGCAACGCGAGCGGCGTTTCGCGACGACGCTGCGCGTCTGAGCGCGCGATCTTCGCCGTGAGCCCGAGCCGAGCCAACATCAGCCGTCGTGCGTTCGGGGCACGCTGGACGACGGCCGCCAGGTCGACGAGTACGCGCTCGAGAACGGCAATGCATGTCGCGCAGCGCGATCAACCTCGGGGGCATCGTCACCGCCGTGCGCGTACCAGACCGCGCTGGCCGCGTCGACAACGTCGTGCTCGCTCTGCCGACGCTCGCCGACTATGTCCTGCGCAACCCGAATTTCGGAACCATCGTCGGCCGTTATGCGAACCGCATCGCCGGTCCGCGCTTCGTCCTCGACGGCGAGCTGGACTGCCTCGCGGCCAACGACGGCCCGAACACCTTGCACGGCGGCGCGCGCGGCTTCGGCAAGCGCTGGTGGCGCCTCGCGGCCGACGCTGGCGGATGCAGAAGGCAGTGTCTGCCTGCGCGCCGACTACGAGAGCGAAGATGGTGAAGAAGGGTTCCCCGGTCGCCTCCCGGGCGACGTGCGATCGGACCGCGGTCGTGAACCTCAGCCATCACGACTATTTCAACCTCGCCGGCTCGGGCAGCTCTCTCGAGCAGAGTCTGACGCTGGCGGCGAGCCGCTATCTGCCGAGCGACCCTCACCTCTTTCCCGGGGGCATCGCCAATGTCGCCGGCACGCCTTCGACTTTCGCGTCGCGACGCCGATCGCCGCGCGCATCCGCGCCGGCGACGCCCAGCTCGCGCTGGCACGCGGTTACGAC
>DASXIP010000038.1:0-9432 GCA_036497875.1 Caldimonas sp. | reverse complement strand
GCCGCGCACGGCGTCTTCAACGCGACGCTCAGCAACGGCCAGGCGCTCTGGGCGCACTGCTCGACGCAGCTGCACCACATCGTCAGGAAGCACCCGTTCGCGCGGGCGTCGCTGCAGGACGACGACGTCACGGTCGACTTCGCCGAGCAGACGTCGCCGAGTGATCGCGTCGCCGTCGTGGTCACCGAGCCGTTGACCCGGGACGAGCGGTGGCTCGCCTTCGCGCCGGGCGAGATGCGAGTGTTCGTCGACGGCGCGCCGTTCGGGTAAGAGCCCGGGGATGCGATTGCATTTGGCAAGACAATGCAGCCCGCTCCCTCCTCGCCGCACCGACGCATGCCCATCGACACTCCCGCCCCGACGCCGCGCTTCGACTCCTTCTACAAGCACGACGAGCTGACCAGGCTGCTGTTCGAATACGCCCAGGCGTACCCGACGCTGGCCGCGATCCGCTCGATCGGCAAGAGCTTCGAGGGGCGCGAGATCTGGGTCGCGACGCTCACCAACAGCGCGACCGGACTGGCCGAGGACAAGCCGGCGTTCTGGTGCGACGGCAACATCCACGCTGCCGAGCTGACGGCGTCGACGGCGGTCCTCTACTTCCTCCACCAGCTGCTCAGCAAGCACGGCAGCGACGCCGAGATCACCCAGCTGCTCGACACCCGCGCCGTCTATCTCTGCCCGCGTCTGAACCCCGACGGCGCCGAGCTCGCGCTCGCCGACCGGCCGCGGCACATCCGCTCTTCGACGCGCCGTTACCCGTTCGACGAGGCACCCGTCGAGGGCCTGACCGCCGAGGACATCGACGGCGACGGCCGCGTCCTCTTCATGCGCATCGCCGATCCGCACGGCACGTGGAAGAAGTGTGCGCAGGATCCGCGCCTGATGGTCGCGCGCGAGCCGGGCGAGTTCGGCGGCGAGTACTTCAGGCTGATGCCCGAGGGGCTGATCGAGAACTACGACGTCCTGACGATCAAGGTCAACTCCGACCTCGAAGGGCTCGACCTCAACCGCAACTTCCCGTCCGGCTGGCGCCAGGAACACGAGCAGGTCGGCGCCGGCGACTATCCGACCAGCGAGCCCGAGGTCAAGGCGATGGTCGACTTCATCGTCGCCCACAAGAACATCGGCGCGGCGGTCAGCTACCACACGCACAGCGGCGTGATCCTGAGGCCGATGGGATCCGAGCGCGACGACGACATGATCCCGGAGGACTTGTGGTCGATCAAGCGCTTCAGCGAGATCGGCGCCAAGCTCACCGGCTATCCGGCGATCAGCATCTGGCACGACTTCAAGTACCACCCGAAGGACGTCATCAGCGGCACCCAGGACTGGATCTACGAGCACCTCGGGGCGCTGTTCTGGGTGGTCGAGATCTGGGCACCGAACAAGGAGGCCGGCATCGCCGACTACAAGTTCATCGACTGGTACCGCGAGCATCCGGTCGAGGACGACCTCAAGCTCATCAAGTGGAGCGACGAGCACTGCGGCGGCCAGGCGCACGTCGACTGGAAGCCGTTCATGCACCCGCAGCTCGGTGCGGTCGAGATCGGCGGCTGGGACAAGATGAACTACTGGCGCAACCCGCCGCCGGCGCTGCGCGAGCGCGAGGCGGCGCGCTTTCCGAAGTGGATGACTACGATCGCGCTCTCGTTGCCCAGGCTCGAGCTGCTGCGCACCGAAGTCCGCGCCCTCGGGCCCGACACCTGGCGCGTCCGCATCGCCGTCGCCAACAGCGGCTGGCTGCCGGCCTACGTGACCAGGCGCGCGCTGGAGCGAAAGACGGTGCGTGGCGTCATCTTCGAGATCCATCTTCCGGAGAACGACGCCGCGGTCTCGCTCGTCAGCGGCAAGCCTCGCATGGAGGGGCCGCAGCTCGAGGGCCATGCGCCGAAGAACTCGCTCAATGCCTTCCTGCCGGGCCGCGAGATCACCGCTGATCGTGCCGTCGGCGAGTGGGTCGTCCGTGCGCCGAAGGGGACGCGGCTGGCGATCGGCGCCCGTGCCGATCGCGCCGGCGCGGTGCGGGCCGAGGTCGTGCTCGACTAGAAGCGCACGCGCAGCCCGCCCGCCACCGTCTTTCCAGAGGAGACGAAGCTCAGGTTCTCGAGCATCGCGGCGATGTAGATGTCGGTGTGCTTCGACAGGAAGTAGTCGTAGCCGATCGAGGTGGTCCGGTCAGTAACGGCCTGCACGCTCGTCTTGATGTGCGAGTTGCCGTACGCGGCGAGGATGAGGCTGTTGCCGATCGGCACGGCAAAGCCGAGTTGGTAGAGGATCGTCTGCTGGTCGAGCGTGGCCTCGGTCTTGACGCGGCCGACCTGGCCGTAGACGCGCACGATCGTGAAGTCGTAGGTGGCGCTGATCTGGTACGCGGTCTGCCGCTCGAAGCCGTCGGGCAGCGGCAGCGCGCTGTTTTCGATCTGCTCGGCTGCAAGCGCGAACGCAAACGGCCCGGTGATGTAGGCGATGCTCGCGCCCAGGTTGCGCTCGGTCTCGGGCAATCCGGGCGGTGTCTCGGAGAGATTGCCGGCGATGTTGATCCTGAGCGGCGTGTCGTTCGGATTGTTGTTGTAGGAGAGCGAGTTGTTCCAGCGCGAATCGCCGAGAACGACGCCGCGGCTGCCGAAGTACTGGCGCGCGCTCGGCGAAAATCCGGGGCTCTCGCCGAACGGATTGAAGTTGATCGTCGTCAGGTAGAGCGGGCTTGCGGTGCGGCCGAGGACCGTTGTGCCGAACGCGCCCGACAGGCCGACGCTGGCCTCGCGGGCCCAGAACGGATCGCCTTCCATGCGGCCGGCGCTGCCGGTGTCGATGCGAAGGTAGGACTCGAGTCGAAACACCGCGCGCAGGCCGCCGCCGAGATCCTCGTTGCCGCGAAAGCCGATGAAGCTGCGCTGCAGGTTGCCATTGTCGAGCTGCCAAGCGTGATGGTCGGCGCCGACCTCCTTGACATAGCTGCCCGAGGCGTCGATCAGGCCGTAGATGACGTTGCTCTGCGCCGCCGCGCCGACGCTCGCGAGTGCAGCGGCGGCAGCCAGCGAGGCGGTGCGGATCGTGCTTGCGATTCGGGGCATCTCGGAATTCCGGCGGGAGGGGGCGACGGCGCTCGCGGGCAAAGGTGCCGGGCTGCATTCTGGCCGAGATCGTCGCCGGGTCGTACGAGCGTTGGCCCACATGCGGCCCAGCCGCCACAATCGCAGTCCCCAAGGCTTCGAATCTGCGATGGAGATTCTCGTCAACGGCGCCGCGCGCCAGCTTGCGGACGACCTCGCCGATCCGGCGCTGCCGCTGCTCTGGGCGTTGCGCGATCTGCTCGGCCTCACCGGAACCAAGTTCGGCTGCGGCGTGGCGGCGTGCGGCGCCTGCACGGTGCATGTCGACGGCGCCGCAGTGCGCTCGTGCGTCGTCCCGATCGGGTCGCTTCAGGGGCGCCGCGTCGTCACCATCGAGGCGCTCGGCGACACCGCCGTGCCGCATCCGCTGCAGCGAGCGTGGGCCGAGCACCAGGTGCCGCAATGCGGCTATTGCCAGAGCGGGGTGCTGATGGCCGCCGCGGCGCTGCTGGCGAAGAACAGAAGGCCGAGCGACGCCGAGATCGACGCCGCGGTCGACAACGTCTGCCGATGCGGGACATATCCGCGCCTGCGCGCCGCGATCCGCGCCGCCGGCGCGGCGATGTCGTGAGGAGGCGCGCTCTCCTCGTCAGCGGTCTCGGCGCCGCCGGAGCGCTTGTCGTCGGCTGGGGGCTGCTGCCGCCGCGCGAGCGGCTCGGCGCGGTCGACGCGCTGCCGGTCGAAAGCGGCGAGGTCAGCCTCAACGGCTGGATCAAGACCGCGGCCGACGGCACCGTGATGCTGGCGATGCACCGCAGCGAGATGGGGCAGGGAACGCACACCGCGCTGGCAATGCTCGTCGCCGAGGAGCTCGATGTGTCGCTCGCGCGGGTTCGCCTGTTCATGGCGCCGGTCGACCGGCTCTACGGCAATGTCGCGACGATGGTCGCGAGCGTCCCTTACTTCCATCCCCGCGAGACCGAGTCCGGCAACGAGAGCGCGCCGGCGAAGTCGGGGCAGTGGGTCGTCGCCAAGGTCGCGCGCGAGCTCGGCATCAACCTCACCGGCGGCTCTTCGAGCGTCGTCGACAGCTGGGACGTGCTTCGCCTGGCCGCCGCAACGGCGCGGGCGCGCTTGCTCGGCGCGGCATCGATTGCCTGGAAGGAGCCGGCGAGCGAGCTCGTCGTCCGCGACGGCGTCGTCAGCCATGCGTCGGGCCGCAGCGCACAGTACGGCGAGCTCGCGCGCATGGCGGCAGCGACACCGAGCGGCGACGTCCGCGTCAAGCGGCGCGACGAGTGGCGGCTGATCGGCACCGCCGCGCCGCGGCTCGACGTCGTCGCCAAGAGCAACGGCTCGGCCGTGTTCGGCATCGACGTGCGGCCGCCGGGGCTCGTCTTCGCGGCGATCCGCCATTGCCCGATCCTCGGCGGCAGCCCCGGCGCGGTCGACGTCGCGCCGGCGCTCGCGCTCGCCGGCGTCGAGCGGGTCGTCCGCATCGGCCCGTACGGCGGCTCGACCGAGGCGTTCGCGGTCGTCGGCAGGACGTGGTGGCATGCGCAGCGCGGTGCCCACGCGATCACCGTGCAGTGGCAACAGCGTCCGACCGGCGCGCTCGACAGCACCGCGATTCTCGCCGCGCTCGAGGCGCGGGCACGCGCCGCCGCCGCGGTCGACGGCGGCTTCGCGTTCCATCGCCGTGGTGATGTCGCCGCCGCCGACACGAGCGCGGCGCGCCACGTCGAGCAGGTCTACCGCGCACCGTATCTCGCCCACGCGACGATGGAGCCGATCAATTGCACGGCGCGGGTCGCCGGCGGCAAGGTCGAGGTCTGGGCACCGACGCAGGTGCCTGGGCTGGCGCGCGCGATCGCCGCCGAGGTCGCGGGCGTCGCCGAGGACGCGGTGACACTGCACGTGCCGTATCTCGGCTGCGGCTTCGGCCGTCGCCTCGACGTCGACTTCGTTGGCCAGGCGGTGCGCATCGCGCTCGAGACGGGCGGCCGGCCGGTGCAGCTCGTCTGGTCACGCGAAGAAGACCTGACGCACGATTTCTATCGCCCGGCAGGCGTTGCGATCGTCCGCGCCGGCATCGGCGACGACGGCTTGCCGACGACGCTGCGAATCACGAGCGCCGGCGACGCGATCACGCCGCGCTGGATGGAGCGCAGCCTGCCCGCGCTCGCGGGCCCGGTCGATACGCCGGACAAGACGACGAGTGAAGGGCTGTTCGATCAGCTCTACGGCGTGCCGAATCAGCGCATCGCCCATGTCGCGACCGAGATGGGCGTTCCGGTCGGCTACTGGCGATCGGTCGGCCACTCGCACAACGCGTTCTTCGTCGAATCGTTCTTCGACGAGCTCGCCCACGATGCGGGCCGCGACCCGGTCGACTACCGGCTCGGCCTGCTCAAGGAGGCGCCGCGCCACGCCGCCGTGCTGCGCCTCGCGGCCGAGCGTTCGGGCTGGCCGGGTTTCGGCCTGGCGCGGCCGCTGCCGCCGGGACGCGCGCGCGGCGTCGCCATGCACGAGAGCTTCGGCAGCGTCGTCGCCCAGGTGGTCGAGGTGTCGATCGAGCAGGGCCGGCCGCGGCTGCACCGCGCCGTCTGCACCGCCGACATTGGCACCGTCGTCAACCCCGGCATCGTCGCGCAGCAGATGGAGGGCGCGGTGGTGTTCGCGCTTTCGGCGGCACTCTATGGCCGGATCGACATCGTCGGCGGCGTCGTGCAGCAGCGCAACTTCCCGAGCTATCCGGTGGTGCGACTCGCCGAGGCGCCGACCGTCGAGACGTATCTCGTCGACAGCGCGCGGCCGCCGGGCGGCGTCGGCGAGATCGGCGTCCCGCCGTTGGCGCCGGCGTTGGCGAATGCGCTGTTCGCGCTGACGGGGAAGCGTTTGCGCGAGTTGCCGCTCGCGCTATAGCGCCGCGGCGAGTTCGGCGCGGGCTCGCTCGGCGGCGCGACGCGACGCGTCGGCGTAGCCGGCGTCGTTACCGGCGTAGAGGATCGCACGCGACGAGCTGACGATGACCGCGCCCGTCGTCCGTTCGGGAGTGCCGCGCCAGCCGGCGCGAACGGTCGCGACCGGGTCGCCGCCCTGCGCGCCGATGCCGGGGATGAGCAGCGGCAGCATCGGCGCGATCTCGCGCACCCGCGCGATCTCGGCTGGGTAGGTCGCACCGACGACGAGTCCGATCTGGCCGCCGGCGTTCCATTGCCCGGCGGCGAGCCGGGCGATCCGCTCGTAGACTTTTTCGCCCGAGTCGAGGCGGAGCTCCTGCAGGTCGCCGCCGCCGACGTTCGACGTCCGGCAGAGCAGGATCACACCCTTGCCTTCGTGGCGCAGGTACGGCGCGATCGAGTCGAAGCCGAGCAGCGGCGAGAGCGTCACCGCGTCGGCGCGATAGCGATCGAAGACCTCGCGCGCGTATTGCTCGGCCGTGCTCGCCATGTCGCCCCGCTTGGCGTCGAGGATGACCGGAACGTCGGGCGCGCTGTCGTGGATGTAGGCGATCAGCCGCTCGAGCTGCGCCTCGGCGGCGTGGGCGGCGAAGTAAGCGATCTGCGGCTTGAACGCAATGACGAGGTCCTTGGTGCAATCGACGACCTTCGCGCAGAACTCGAAGATGCGCGCGTCGTCGTTGCGCATCGCGCCCGGGAAGCGCGCCGGCTCGGGGTCGAGGCCGACGCACAACATCGATCGGTTGACGCGCTCGGCATGCGCGAGCCGCTCGACGAAGGTCATCGGGCCGCGCTCCTTGCGGCTGTGGCGCGCTCGATCTCGTCGGCCGCGGCGCGCGCGAGCGCCGCCGCCTGGCCGATGTAGCTGCGCGGCGTCAGCGCCAGCAACTGGTCGCGCGCCGCGGCCGGCAGCGCCAAGCCGCGGATGAACGCGTGCAGCGCGTCGCGGCCGATCGACTTGCCGCGTGTCAGGTCCTTGAGCTGCTCGTACGGGTTGGCGATGCCGTGGCGGCGCATCACCGTCTGCACCGGCTCGGCGAGCACTTCCCAAGCGTCGTCGAGGTCGCGGTCGATCGCGGTGCGGCCGACGCCGAGCTTGGCCATGCCGCGCGCGAGCGAATCGTGCGCGAGCACGGTATGGCCGAAGGCGACGCCGAGGTTGCGCAGCACGGTGCTGTCGGTCAGGTCGCGCTGGAAGCGCGAGATCGGCAGCTTCTCGCTCATGTGCGCGAGCAGGGCGTTGGCGATACCGAGGTTGCCTTCGGCGTTCTCGAAGTCGATCGGGTTGACCTTGTGCGGCATCGTGCTCGAGCCGACCTCGCTTGCCGTGGCGCTCTGCACGAAGTAGCCGAGGCTGACGTAGCCCCAGACGTCGCGCGCCCAGTCGATCAGGATCGTGTTGCAGCGCTTGACGGCATCGAAGAGCGCGGCGATCTGGTCGTGTGGCTCGATCTGCGTCGTGTACGGATTGAAGGCGAGGCCGAGCCGCTCTTCGATGACGCGTCGGGCCAGCGCTGGCCAGTCGAGCCCGGGAACCGCGGCGACGTGCGCGTTGTAGTTGCCGACCGCGCCGTTCATCTTGGCACGCATCGGCACCGCCGCGACGGTAGCGGCCGCCGCATGCAGGCGGGCGGCGACGTTGGCGATCTCCTTGCCGAGCGTCGTCGGGCTCGCCGTCTGGCCGTGCGTGCGCGCCAGCATGGCGACGTCGGCGTGCGCGCGCGCCATCGCGGCGAGCGTCGCGACGAGGCCGTCGAGCGCCGGCAGGAGGACGTCGCGCCTGGCCGCGTCGAGCATCAGCGCGTGGCTGGTGTTGTTGATGTCCTCGCTGGTGCACGCGAAGTGGAGAAAGCCGATCGAGCGCGCCAGCGTCGGCTCGCCCGCGAAGCGCTCGCCGAGCCAGTACTCGACCGCCTTGACGTCGTGATTGGTGCGCCGCTCGATCAGCTTGATCGCATCGGCGTCGGCAGGAGAGAAGCGTTCGACCAGGTCGTGCAAGAAGGTGCGCGCGGCCTCGGTCGGCGGCGGCAGCTCGCCGAGGCCGGCCTCGGCGAGAGCGAGAAACCATTCGACCTCGACCCGGACCCGGCAGCGCATGAGGCCGAATTCCGACAGCCACGGCCGCAGGGCGTCGACCTTGCCGGCATAGCGGCCATCGAGCGGCGACAGCGCGGTGAGAGTGTTGGCTTGCATCTTGCGAAGGTGGAGATGACGCGTCGTCGCAACGATCGGTCACGCCGGCCGGCCATTATCGACGCTGCCCCTAGAATGAAAGCAAAGGTAAGCAGCGAACAAGGAAGCGGTCTCCCGGCCCATGAAACTCATCGGATCGCTCACCAGCCCATACGTGCGCAAGGTGCGCATCGTCATGGCCGAAAAGAAGCTCGACTACCAGTTCGTCGAGGAGAACGTCTGGGAGAGCGACGCGATCCTGGCGTCGAACCCGCTTGGCAAGGTCCCTTGCCTCGTCATGGAGGGTGGTGAGGCGGTGTTCGATTCGCGCGTCATCGTCGAATACCTCGACGCGCGCTCGCCGCTGGCCCGCCTGATCCCGGAGCCCAACCGCGAGCGCACCGAGGTGCGCACCTGGGAGGCGCTGGCCGACGGCATCGTCGACGCCGCGATCCTGGCCCGCCTCGAGGCGAACTGGCCCGGCCGCAGCGCCGAACAGCGCTCGCAGGCGTGGATCGACCGCCAGATGACGAAGGTGCGCGCTTCGCTCGAGGCGGTCGCGACTGGCCTCGCCGGCAAGCCCTGGTGCACCGGCATTCACATGACGCTCGCCGACGTCGCCGTCGGCTGCGCCGTCGGCTACCTAGACTTTCGTTTTCCGCAGCTGGACTGGCGCAGCGACCACCCCAGCGTCGCGCGCCTCGCCGATAAGCTCAACGCGCGCAACAGCTTCATCGACACCGCGCCGCCGGCGGCCTGACTCAGGCCGCGTGCTCGACCGGGCGGGCGCCCGCGGCCGCACCGCGCAGCGCGGTCGGCGACGACGATGACGGCGGCACCGCGAGAAAGCTCGTCGCGCTCGCCATCGGCCAATAGGTGCGGAACACCTGGTGCGGCATCTCGCCGTGCAGCAGATCGCCCGGCTGCAGGAAAGGCAGCAGGTTGGCGAGCAACTTGACGCCGTGCTCGGAGTTGCGCTTGACGATGTGCGACGCGGTGATGTCGGCCGGGTGCGCAAGGCCCGCCGCCTGCACCAGCTCCTTCAGCGCGAGCAGCGTGTGTTGGTGGAAGTGGTAGACGCGGTCGGCCTTGTTCGAGGAGTCGAGCGCGCGCTGCCGCCCCGGGTCCTGCGTCGTCACGCCGGTCGGGCAATTGCCGGTGTGGCAAGTCTGCGCCTGGATGCAGCCGAGCGCGAACATGAAGCCGCGCGCCGCATTGCACCAGTCGGCGCCGAGCGCGAG
>DASXIP010000037.1:0-1928 GCA_036497875.1 Caldimonas sp. | reverse complement strand
TGGTCGACGCCGGCGAGTGCCGCTGCCGCGAGGACGAGGCGATTGCGGTCGCCTGCCGAAGGCGGGGCGATGCTGCCGCTTGGCGACGGCATCGGCGCGACCATGACGATCTCGCCGACGCCGGCGACCTTCGCCGGCACTGCGTTCATCAGCACGCTCGACGGATACGCGGCCTTGCCGCCCGGAACGTAGATGCCGACGCGCTCGAGCGGCGTCACCTTCTGGCCGAGCAGCGTGCCGTCGCCGTCGCGGTAGCTCCACGACCGGCCGCAGGCATCGTGCTGCCGCTCGTGGTAGTCGCGGACGCGTCCGGCTGCGGCCTCGAGCGCGCTGCGCTGCGCTTCGGGCAAGGCGGCGAGCGCGGCGTGCAGCTCGGCGTTGCCGACCTCGAGCGCGCCGAGCGATGCCGCGTCGATGCCGTCGAAGCGGCGCGTGCAATCGAGCACCGCGGCGTCGCCGCGGGCGCGGACGTCGGCGAGGATTGTCGCGACGCTCTGCTCGATCGCGTCGTCGGTCTCTGCCGAGTACGCGAGCAGCCTCGCCAACGCCGCGTCGAAGCCGGCGTCGGCGGTGCTCAGCGTGGCGATCGCGACGCTCATGCCGCCCTGGCTCCCGGCTTGGCCGCCTTCTTCGCCGCCGCGACGACGGCGGCGAGCGCGTCGATCAGCGAGCGGATCGGCTCGCGGTCGAGCTTCAGCGCTGCCTTGTTGACGACCAGTCGCGCCGAGATCGGCATGATCTCCTCGACCTCGATCAGCGCGTTGGCTCTCAGCGTGTTGCCCGACGCGACGAGGTCGACGATCGCGTCGGCGAGGCCGGTGAGCGGCGCCAGCTCCATCGACCCATACAACTTGATGATGTCGACGTGGACGCCTTTGTCGGCGAAGTGGTCGCGCGCGATGCGAGTGAACTTGGTGGCGACGCGGATGCGCGAGCCCTGCCGCGCGGCGGCGGCGTAGTCGAACTCCGGCGGCGCGGCAACGCTCATCCGGCAGCGCGCGACGCCGAGGTCGAGCGGCCGGTAGAGGCCGTCGCCGCCGTGCTCGAGCAGCGTGTCGAGGCCGACGACGCCGAGGTCGGCGCCGCCGTGCTGGACGTAGGTCGGCACGTCGCTGGCGCGAACGAGGACGATGCGCAGCTCCGGGTTCGAGGTGGCGAGGATCAGGCGGCGGCTCGTCTCCGGGTCCTCCGACGGCACGACGCCCGCCTGGGCGAGCAGCGGCAGCGTCTCGTCGAGGATCCGCCCCTTCGACAAAGCGAGCGTGATCAAGATTGCCTCCCCGAGTTCACGAGCGTGATCACGATGACACCCGCTCGACATCGGCGCCGAGCGCGCGCAGCTTGGCCTCGATGCGGTCGTAGCCGCGATCGAGGTGGTAGATGCGGTCGATCATCGTCTCGCCGTCGGCGACGAGCGCGCCGATGACGAGCCCTGCCGACGCGCGCAGGTCGGTCGCCATCACCGTCGCGCCGGAGAGCCGCTCGACGCCCTGCACAACCGCGACGCGGCCGTCGATCTCGATCTTCGCGCCGAGCCGCATCAGCTCGTTGACGTGCATGAAGCGGTTCTCGAAGATCGTCTCGGTGATCGTCGCCGTGCCGTCGGCAATGCAGTCGAGCGCCATCAGCTGCGCCTGCATGTCGGTCGGGAATGCCGGGTACTCGCTGGTGCGAACGCTCACCGCGCTAGGCCGCGCGTCGGCGCGGACGCGCAACCACCCGTCGCTCGAGTCGATCGTCGCACCGGCCTCGCGCAGCTTTTCGATCACCGCCTCGAGGTGGTCGCCGCGGGCCTGGCGCAGCACCGCGTCGCCGCCGGCGGCGGCCACGGCGCACAGAAAGGTGCCGGCCTCGATGCGGTCGGCGACGATCCGGTGCGTGACGCCATGCAGCCGGTCGACGCCGGCGACCCGGATCCGGCTCGTCCC
>DASXIP010000036.1:0-2858 GCA_036497875.1 Caldimonas sp. | reverse complement strand
GAACCACGCCTACGAGGCGATGGAATGCATCGGTGGCAGCGGCGTGATGGAAGACGGCCCGATGCCGCGCCTGTTTCGCGAGTCTCCGATCAACGCGATCTGGGAAGGCAGCGGCAACGTCCAGTGCCTCGACGTCCTGCGTGCCGTGCGTAAGACGCCGCAAGTCGTCGAGGCGTTCTTTGCCGAGCTCGCGCGCGCCCGCGGCGTAAGCGTGCGGCTCGATCGCTGGGTCGCCGATCTTGGCCGCGACCTTGGTGACGACAACGCGGCAGAGTACCGCGCCCGCAGCGTCGTCGACCGGATGGCGCTCGCCCTGCAGGCCGCACTCCTCGTCCAGCATGCGCCGGCCGCGATCGCCGATGCGTTCTGTGCGTCGCGGCTGGAAGGCGCCGGCGCGCGCAATTACGGCACCCTGCCCGCCGGCGCCGACTGCGCCGCGATCATCGCGCGCGCGACGCCGCATGCCTGAGCGCCGGCGTCGCGCCGGCGCGACGCGATTTGTGCGAGCTATTGCACTGCCGGCACACTTTTACCGACGGTCCGCGAGCGCATTCGCCGGCGGCAGGCGGACGATGGCAGCCGTGGCCAGCCTCCTCGCCCGCTGCTCGATCCCGGCGCTGCTCGGCGCGCTGCTGCTGGCGACGAATGTGCGCGCCGGCGAGCTGACGACGCTCGAGACGCGTTGGCTCGAAGGCCTCTGGCCGGTGATCCGCTACGCCAAGGAGACCAGGCTGCCGCTCGACGTCATCGTCCAGCCGCAGGAAGCTCCCGACGCTGCGCCGCTCGCGCTCGGCTTCGTCGACGGCCGCTGCAAGCTCGTGCTGTCGATGCGAGGCAACCCGGAAGCCGAGGCGACGCTCGACCGCATCGCCCCCGACCTCGTCGATTCCGCCCTCGAGCTGATGGCGGCGCACGAACTCGGCCATTGCCGGCGCTATCTCGACGGCACCTGGTTCGGTGGCCGCGCCGGATTCATGGGTGCCGAACCGACGGGGCCCGACGCCGAGTTGCGCGCCGAATACCGCACGATGCGTGCGGTGCGGCGCGAGGAAGGCTACGCCGACCTCGTCGGGCTGGGCTGGGTGCGTGAGCACCACCCCGACGAGTACCAGCGCCTGCACGCCTGGCTGGTCGACGAACGCAGCCGCGACCTCGTTCCCGGCAGCCAGCACGACACGCTCGCATGGCTGCGCCTCGCCGGCGACGGCGACGCGCTCGCCGACGCGTCGATCTTCGTCGCGGCGGATCGCCTCTGGCGCGCTGGCCTCGCCGTCGACGGGGAGTAGCGCCCGCGCGCCGGCTATCCTGTCGCTTCCAACAGCCGGGGTGGAAGCGATGCGCGCGTGGACCGTGGACGCCGACGACATTCGCGTCGCCGAGGACTTCGACGAGTCCTTGTTGCACCGGACTCCGGAGATCGAGGCGTTCCTGACGCCCGAGCGCGACGACAAGTTCATCGTCATCGGCACCAAGGGCTTCGGCAAGACGCTGCTGCTGAAGGCCAAGCGCGTCCTCTACCAGCAGGCCGGGCAGGCGACCTGCCTGCCGAGCGGCAACCTGCTCGACAAGCCGATCGGCGACAAGATCTTCGGCCGCGAATCGATCGCCCTTTTCGCCGCCTCGCCCTTGCCGTGGTCGAAGGTGTGGCTATCGGCGATCGCGATGGCGGCGCTGAAGCAGGCCGGCGCAACCGAGGGGCTGAGGCTCGGCGCGCGGACCAGCGGCCTGCTCGCCGACACGCAGCTGCACAGCGTCATCGATCATTTCGTTCGCCTGCTCGACTTCACGCCGAGCGAGCTGCAGCGCTGCGCGACCGAGACCGACGGCCACCTCGTGCCGCGGCTACGGGCGCTGAACGCGCCGCTGGCGATCTTCATCGACGGCATCGACGAGTATTTCAACAAGCACGTCGAGAACCTGCCGGCCAACGCAAGCGTGACCGGCGAGCTCTCGCCCAATGTCTGGTTCTTCGCCCAGCTCGGCCTGGTCGAGGTCGCCTACCAGCTACGCCGCATCAACCACCACTTGAAGATCTTCGCCGCGATCCGCAAGGAGGCCTACGCGCGGCTGCCCGAGCGAACGGCGATGGTCCAGCAATACCGCGGCAGCGCGGTCGACATCGTCTACTCGCCCGAGAGCCTGCGCGAGATCTTCGTCAACAACGTTCGCCTGGTGAAGCCTGATCGCATGGTCAAGCCCGAGCTCGCGAAGACGAAGCCGCTCGAGGCCTTCCTCGGCCGCACGAGCGTCGTCGACACCGCGACGCGCGAGGAAGAGGATGCGTTCGAGTACGTCTGCCGCCACACCCTGCTCAGGCCGCGCGACCTGATGACGATCGGCGAGCGCTTGACCGCCCTCAGGCCCGACGAGCGGCGCAACGACTACCGGATGAAGGAGGCCGTCAACCAGGCGGCGAGCGAGATCGCGCACGAGTACCTCGCCGAGATCGCGCCGTACGTCGGCGGCATCGACCCCGATCGGCTGTTCCAGCGGCTGCCGGGGCACGTCATCACGCGCGCCGAGCTCGAGGCGATCGTCGAGGGCAGCGACTCGTTCGAAGGCGGCGACCCGTTCAGCAGCCTCTACCGTGTCGGCCTGCTCGGCTACGTCCAGCACGACCGCGTCCGCGGCGGCTGGCGGCAGCGCTTCCTTCGCCCGGGCGAAGCGACGCTCGACACCAATGGCGCGTTGCCGCGCTCGACCCATTACCTCGTGCATCCGGTGCTGTTCGACGTCATCGGCCGCATCAACCCCGCGTTCCTGCAGCGCCTCGACCGCGCCAACATCGTCGGCTACGACCGGCCCTGGCACGAGGCGGCGAGCGTCGACCGCATGGTCGACGTCCGCCAGTGCTGCGT
>DASXIP010000035.1:0-2424 GCA_036497875.1 Caldimonas sp. | reverse complement strand
CGGTGCGCCGCCGCCGCCTCTGGCCGACGAGGGCGACGCAGGCGGCGCAGCTCGCGATCCAGGACAACGTCCTCGTGCCGGTGATGAGCGGTGCCAATACAGCGCTGGAGGCGCCGCTGCCGATCCGCATCGTCACCGCGGTGCCGATGCTGCAGCGGCTGATGGCGCGCCTGCTCGGCATGGGTGTCCGGCCCGAGCACGTGCATTCGCCGGCGGCCGAATGAACGCTTCCGACACGAAGGCAACGGGAAGCTGTCTCTGCGAGGCGGTCTTCTTCGAGGCGCGGCTGCCGTCGCGCTGGGTCGCGCACTGCCACTGCTCGCGCTGCCGCCGCGCCCACGGCGCCGCGTTCGTCACCTGGGTCGGCCTCGACGCCGACGGCGTCGCGCTGCGCGATCCCGGTGCGCGACTGTCTTGGTACCGCGCCGCGGGCGGCGGCGAGCGCGGCTTCTGCTCGGTGTGCGGGAGCACGCTCTTCTTCCGCTCGCCGAACTGGCCCGGCGAGTTGCATGCCGTGCTCGCCAACTTCGACGGCCCCGTCGACCGGGCGCCGCAGGCGCACGCATACTGGGACACGCATGTCGACTGGGTTGCGATCGCCGACGAGCTGCCGAAGAAGCCGGCTCCGGACGCTGCGTCTTCGTAGCGCCGCACGGCGCGGCCCCGCGCGAAGAGCCCGAGGCGCGACGGCGCAAGCGAAGTGCGCATCTCACGCGAACGCGCCCGGAGCTTACTGTCGATCGCCCGAGCTCGGCGTCGATCTGAGCGCTTGCAGATTCAGCTTCCGGCGGATCTCGCGGACGTCGTCGGCGCGGACGGCCGATGCTTCGTTGCCCCAGCTGTTGCGGACGTAGGTTGCGACGTCCGCGATTTCCTGGTCGGTGAGCTTCCATGCGAAGCTCGGCATCGTCAGCGGCGAGGGGCGCGACGGCGCAGTGCCGATCCGTCCGCCCGCCAGGATCAGCCGCAGGACGCTGCCGGCGTCGGCCTGCTGAACGACCGCATCGCGGCCGAGCGGCGGGAAGTAGCGCGGCTGGCCGACGCCGTCTTCCAGGTGGCACGACGCGCAGACGTCCGAATAGATCGCGGCGCCGCGGCGCATCGCTCCTTCTTCCGGTGGCTGCCGCGCAGAGGGCGGGCTTGCGATCCGACTCTTCAGGTACACGGCGACCGCGAGTCGGTCGGCTTCGCTCATCAGCCCGGTGGAATAGGTCACGACCTCGGCCATCGGACCGCCGGCACCGGCGCGCGCGTTGCGACCGGTCCGCAGGTATTCGGCGATGTCCTCGACGCTCCAGTCGCCGAGCCCGGTGCGGGCATTGCTCGTCAGGTCCGGGGCGACCCAGTGGTCGAGATTGCCGCCGTAGAAGTCCCGGCCCGACTTTTCCGCGGCGAGCATGTTCTTGGGCGTGTGGCAGCCGCCGCAATGGCCGAGCCCTTCGACGAGGTAGGCGCCGCGGTTCCACTCGGCCGACTGATTGGGGTCGGCTTCGAACTCTTTCGATTTCAGGAAGAGCAGATTCCAGCCTTTGACCATCGCGCGGATGTTGAGCGGGAACGGCAGGTCGTTGCCGGGCGGCGTGTAGCGCACTGGCGGCGTCGTCTTCAGATACGCGAGGATGGCGTCGTTGTCGGCACGGCTGACGCGCCGGAACCACGGGTATGGGAACGCCGGGTAGAGGTTGGCTCCCTCGTCATCGACGCCGTCGTGCATCGCCGCGTAGAACTGTTCGTTCGTCCACTTGCCGATGCCGGTGTCGGCATCCGAGGTGATGTTGGCGCTGTAGATGACGCCGAACGGTGTGTTCAACCCCCTGCCGCCGGCGAGCGGCTCGCCGCCCGGGCGCAGGTGACACGACATGCAGTCGCCGGCGATCACCAGCGCCTGGCCGAGTTGCAGCTGCGCGGCGTTCGCGACCGAGTCGGGAATCTTCCTGGTGAGGAGGTCGACCGGTGTCGCAGCCGACGTCGGATGCGCCGGCAAAGGCGTCAGCGGCGCCAGCTGGCTGGCGGCGATGCCGGCAAGGCCCGACAAGACGAGCGCGCCACCGATTCTTCGAGTGGCGAGGCGACTGAGGACGGCGCGATTCATCGCGTCAAGCCTGGACCAGCGCGCCCGGGCTCTTGATGTAGCGCGTCGTGATCTCGCGGGCCGCGAAATAAGTGAGTGCAGCGACGGTGCCGGTCGGGTTGTAGCCCGGGTTCTGCGGGAAGGCTCCGGCGCCGAGCGAAAAGACGTTCGGCACGTCCCATAGCTGGAGAAACCTGTTGACGACGCTGTTCGCGGGGCGGTCGCCCATGATCGCGCCGCCGGTGTTGTGCGTCGTCTGGTACGGCGTCACGCTCCACGAGCCGGTGCGGCGGTTCACCTTGATCTCGCGCGGGCCCATGGCGCGTGCGACCTCGGCGGCGCGGTCGGTCAGG
>DASXIP010000034.1:0-5647 GCA_036497875.1 Caldimonas sp. | reverse complement strand
CTTAGAATGCGTTCCGCTGGTGCCCGTGAAGGTGTTCATGCCTTCACAGTTAAACGGGAAGCGAGCGCCGGATCGACATCGGTTCGGCATCAACCGCGCTGCCCCCGCAACGGTACGGCGGACGACG
Source organism: Caldimonas sp. (assembly GCA_036497875.1). Taxonomy (GTDB): domain Bacteria; phylum Pseudomonadota; class Gammaproteobacteria; order Burkholderiales; family Burkholderiaceae_C; genus Schlegelella_A. The sequence goes on along the minus strand of DASXIP010000034.1, from coordinate 5,520 downwards.
ATGCGCTGGTCGAGCGCATCGTCAGCCGCGGCGCTCACACCACTGGAGCACGAGCCTCCGGGAAGGTCGCCGCGGTCGATCCGTCAGCCCGGATACCGGCCAGCAAGCGGGCAGGGCCTCGTGCCCCGCCCATGTCGCGTCGGCCGCGGGGAAGCGGCCGCATGCCTCTTGCGGGAACCTTCACCATGCAGTATCAAACCGAGGCGCCGCGTCGGTCGCCGACTCGCCGCGCATGCGTCGCCACGCGCGTCGTTCGTCTCACCATGCTCGTCGCGTTTGCGTCGACGCGTATCGCTCTGGCCGCCGACAGCAGCCTCGATCCGGTCGTGATCACCGGCACGCGCGAGCCCGAGACGCTCAGCCGCAGCAGCAGCGACATCGTCGTCATCGATGCGGCGACGATCCGCAGCACGACGGCCGATTCGGTCGAAGACCTGATCCGCCGCGTCGCCGGCATGCAGCTCGCGAGAAACGGCGGGCCCGGGCAGAGCTCTGGGTATTTCATTCGCGGCGCGAGCACGAACGGCACGGTCGTTCTTGTCGACGGTGTCCGCATCGGCTCGGCGACGCTCGGCCAGGCCGAGTTCGAAGCCCTGAGTCTGGGCCAGATCGAGCGGATCGAGGTCCTGCGCGGGCCGGCGTCGAGCTTGTACGGTGCCGACGCCGTCGGCGGCGTGGTGCAGATCTTCACCCGCCGCGGCGAGGGGCCGTTTCGCTGGAGTGCCGGCGCCGACATCGGCGGCTACGACTCGGCGCGCACCGACGTCGCGGCGAGCGGCGCGATGGGAGGCTGGGACTACGCGGTCTCGCTCGGCCAGGAGAACAGCGCCGGCGTCTCCGCGATCGCGCCGAACGATCTTTTCGGCAACTTCAATCCCGATCGCGATGGCTTCAGGCGCAACTCGGGAGCGCTGCAGGTCGGCTTCACGCCGGCCACGGGGCATCGCATCAGCGCGCACTTGCTCGAGACGCGGCTGAACGCGCAGTACGACTCGAGCGAATTCCTGCCGCCGGCGTTCACGCAGGACGCGACCCCCGACTTTCGCAACCACCTGACGACGCGCGTCGCCTCGATCGACTATCGAGGCACGCCGACGCGCGGCTGGACGACGACCGTGCAGGCCTCGAGCGCGGTCGACGACCTGACGAGCGGCGGCACGGTGCTGAGCCGCTTCGTGACGCGGCGAGAGCAGGGCACCTGGCAGAACGCCCTCGCGCTCGCCGCGCAGCAGCAGTTGATGGTTGCGCTCGAGCACCAGGTCGAGCGGGCAACGGCCGACGTCTTCGCGAGCGAGCAAGTGCGCCGCAACGACGCCGGCGTGCTCGGGTATTCGGGGACTTTGGGCGCCGGCTCGTTGCAGGCCGACCTTCGCTACGACGACAACTCCGCCTACGGCCACAACACGACCGGTCGCGTCGGCGGCGCGTTCGAGGTCGGGCGCGGCGTGAAGCTGCGCGCCCTCGCGGGGACGACGTTTCGCGCGCCGACGTTCAACGATCTCGCCTTTCCCGGCTTCGGCGTGCCGACGATCCGGCCCGAGCGCGGCAAGAGCGTCGAGGCAGGCGCATCGTGGCAGGGTGATGATGCGAGCGTGAGCGCGACCGTCTATCGCAACAACGTTCGCGACCTGATCGGCTTCGAGCCCGACCGCACGCTGTGTCCGCCCGATCCGGCGTACGACTTCGGCTGCGCCGCCAACGTCAGCCGTGCCCGCCTGCAGGGCGCGACGATCGCCGCGACGTCGCGCTGGCGCGGCCTCGACCTTCGCGCCAACGTCGACTTCCTCGACGCGACCGACGCCGACACCGGTGTCCGCCTGCCGCGCCGCGCCGCCCACCAGGAAAGCGCTGGCGCCGACTACGCCAGCGGTGCCTGGCGCTTCGGCGCGGCGGCGCTCTTCGTCGGCTCGCGGCCCGACAGCGGCGTCGTCCTCGGTGGCTACGGCGTCGTCGACCTGCGGGTCGCGTGGCAGCCGCAGAAGACGTGGCGCGTCGAGGCCAGGCTCAACAACGCGCTCGATCACAAAGTCGAGCCAGTGCGCGACTATCGTGGCCTCGGCCGTCAAGCCTGGCTCGGCGTTCGTTACGACTCGGCTGGCCTCTGAACGATGCGGGCAACTCACGCACTCGTCGTCGCCGCCGGCGCTGCGGCGCTCGCGTGCGGCCTCGGCGTGCTTGCCGGCTCGTCGGGCTTCGGTCTTGCGACAGGCGACATCGTGTGGGCGATTCGCGTCCCGCGTGTCCTCGCCGGCTTCGGCGCTGGCGCTGCGCTCGCGCTCGCCGGCGCGCTGATGCAACTCATGACTCGCAACGCGCTCGCCGATCCGTACGTGCTCGGCGTCGCCGGCGGTGCCTCAGTCGGCGCGCTCGGTGCGATGCTGCTCGCCGGCGCCGCTGGCACCAACCTCTCGGAGTGGGGCGTCGCCGCAGGCGCGGCGATTGGTGCTGCGGCGTCGTCGGCGCTGCTCTTCGGGCTGCTTTGGCGTCGCCTCGCGAGCACCGCGCTAGGCGCCGGCGGCGAGGGGTCGACGGCGCTTCTGCTCGTCGGCGTCATGATCGGCGCCGGCTGCTCGGCGATCGTCTCGCTGATCCTGACCTTGGCCGACGAAGGCCAGCTGCGCGGCATGGTGTTCTGGCTGCTCGGCGATCTCAACGGCGCGTCGCATTTGGAGATCGTCTGGATCGCGCTCGCGATCGCCCTCGTCGTCGTCTGGCCGCGCGCCCGCGAGCTCGACTGGCTTGCGCGCGGCGACGCATGGGCGGCGACGCTCGGCGTCGACGTCGGCCGGCGCCGTCGCGCGGTCCTGCTCGCGGCGGCGCTCGCGACCGGCGCGGCGGTCGCGACCGCAGGCGCGATCGGCTTTGTCGGTCTCGTCGTTCCGCATGTGCTCAGGCGGCTCGGGCTGCGCGCGGCGCCGCTGCTGCTGCCGGCCAGCGCGATCGCCGGCGGCGGCTTCGTCGTCGCGGTCGACGCGGTGGCGCGGACTATCGTCGCGCCGTTGCAGCTGCCGGTCGGCGTTCTCGCGGCAGCGATCGGCGTTCCGACCTTCATTGCCATGCTGCTGCAGCGGCCGGCGCACGGACGATGAGCGCGGCGCTGCTCGAAGCCCAAGAGCTCGCGCTGCGGGCCGGCGGGACAGCGCGCGGGCGGGTACTGTTCGATCGCCTCGACCTGCGCATCGGCGCCGGCGAGCGCTGGGTCGTGGTCGGCCCGAACGGTGCCGGCAAGTCGTCGCTGCTCGCCGCGTTCGCCGGCATCTTTCCGCTCGCCGCCGGCGCGGTGCGGATCGACGACGTCGAGATCGCGTCGTGGCCGCCGGCAGCGCTCGCCGATCGACGTGCGTGGAGCCCGCAGTTCTGGTCCGATCCGTTCCCCGCGACCGTCCGCGAGACCGCGGCCCTCGCGCGCCGGCGCGACGGCGGCATTCGATCGCTGCTCGACGAGGGCGTCGACGCCGACGTCGAGCGTGTTCTCGAGCAGCTTCTTCTCGCACCGCTCGCCGCGAGCGACGTGCAGTCGCTGTCGGGCGGCGAGCGCCAGCGCGTCGCGATCGCGACCGCGTTGCTGCAGGGCGCGCCGCTCCTGCTCCTCGATGAGCCAGCGTCGCATCTCGACCTTGCGCACCAGCGGCTCCTCGTCGACCTCCTGCTCGCGCACGCCGCCGCCGGCGGCGCGGTCGTCGCCAGCCTGCACGACCTCAACCTGGCGTGGGACCTCGCGAGCCATGTCGTCCTCCTCGACGGCGCCGGCCACGCGGTTGCCGGCGCGCGCGATGACATCCTCGTCGCCGCGCGCCTGGGCACGGTGTTCGGCGTTGCCATTCACGCGCTCGCCGTCAACGGCGCGGCGAGATTCGTCGTCGCCGCCAGGGCCGCGCGCGAAGGGCCCGGCAGATGAAGCGCACCTCCTGCGTGCGGCGCTCGCGCGTCCGGCGCGCCGTCCTTTCCGCGATCGCTGCCGGCGTGACGTTGGCGGCATCGCTCGACGCCGACGCGCTCGCGATCGTCGACGACGCCGGCCGCAGCGTCGTCTTCGAGCGACCGCCCGAACGCGTCGTGGCGCTTGCACCGAGCCTCGTCGAGCTCGTGTTTGCCGCCGGCGCCGGTTCGACGCTGGTCGGCGTCTCGGCGCTGAGCGACTACCCGCCCGAGGCGCGCCGAATCGCCCGCATCGGCGATGCCGGCCGGCTCGACGTCGAGCGCGTGTTGGCGCTCAAGCCCGACCTCGTCCTCGTCTGGCAACGCGGCAGCGTCAGTCGCGAACTCGAGCAGCTCGAGCGCGCCGGCATCCGGCTGTTCCAGCTCGAGCCGCAACGTCTCGACGACATCGCGCGTGCGGTCGAGCGCCTCGGCACGCTGCTCGGCCACGAGGCCGAAGCGAGCCGGCAGGCCGGCGCCGTGCGTTCCGCGCTCAGTCAACTGCGCGCCGGGCACGCCGGCGCGGCGCCGGTGACGGTCTTCTATCAGGTGTGGCAGCAGCCGCTGATGACCATCAACCGGCAGCAGATCGTCAACGACATCCTCGGCGTCTGTGGCGGCCGCAACGTCTTCGCCGATCTCGCTCCGCTGGTGCCGATCGTTTCCACCGAGGCCGTCGTCGCCGCCGACCCGGAGACGATCCTGACCGCGAGCGAGCACAGCGGCCCGGCGGCGTGGCAGCGCGATCCGGCGAATCCGAGCTTCGCGCTTTGGCAGCCGCACGCGCGAATGACCGCGGTCCGCCACGGCTGGCTCTACGTCCTGAACGGCGACGCGATCAGTCGACAGGGGCCGCGCATCGTCGATGGCACGGTGGCGGTCTGCGCGGTGCTCGACCAGGTGCGGCGCGAGCGCGCCGGGCGCTGAGTGCGCGTCAGGGCGGACGAGCGGCCGAGCCCTGCCTGAATTGCGGCGGCGCCGAATCGCACCAGCGGGCGACGCGGCACACCTCGCAGAGCGGCCGCCGCGCCAGGCAGACGTAGCGCCCATGCAGAATCAACCAGTGGTGAGCGTTGTGCAGGAACCGCTCGGGGATGCGCTTGAGCAAGCCGATCTCGACCTCGAGCGGCGTGCTGCCGGCGGCGAGGCCGGTTCGATTGGCGACGCGAAAGACGTGCGTGTCGACGGCGACCGTGGGGTCGCCGAAGGCGACGTTGAGGACGACGTTCGCGGTCTTGCGGCCGACTCCCTGCAGCGCCTCGAGCGCCTCGCGCGTCCTCGGCACCTGGCCGCCGTGCTCGTCGACGAGGCTCCGGCAAGTCGCAAGGACGCTCTTGGTCTTCATACGGAAAAAGCCGACCGGCTTGATCATCGCCTCGATCTTCTCGGCGCCGAGCGCGAGCATCCGGGCCGGCGTCGGGCCGGCCGCGAACAAGGCCTTGGTGACCTGGTTGACGCGCTTGTCGGTCGTCTGCGCCGACAGCAGCACGGCGATGAGAAGCTCGAAGACGCTGGTGTAGTCGAGCTCGCTCGCCGGCTCCGGGTTGGCGTCGCGCAGCGTCTCGAAGAAGGGGACGACGTCGGCGTCCTTCACTCGCGTCT
>DASXIP010000033.1:0-2074 GCA_036497875.1 Caldimonas sp. | reverse complement strand
CCGAGCGTCCGGGCGATGCTGGTGGAGTACCTGAGCGGGCACAGCTTCGAGGTCCGCGCCGCCGACGGCGGCAACGCCTTGCGCGCCGAAATCGAGCGTGATCTGCCTGACCTGATCCTGCTCGACATCCGGATGCCGGGCGAGGACGGGCTCACGCTCGCACGCTTCCTGCGCGAGCGCTACGACGTCGGCATCATCATGGTCACAGCGTCGGGCGACGTCGTCGATCGTGTCGTCGGCCTGGAGATCGGAGCCGACGACTACGTCGCCAAGCCGTTCGATCCGCGCGAGCTACTCGCGCGCGTCAAGAGCGTGCTGCGGCGGATGCAGGCGCGCACCACGCTCGCCGGCAGCAGCGGTGAGCCCGCCGACGCGCCCGCCGTTCCGAGCGGCGAGAACGCGCGCGTGCGCTGCGGCCGCTGCCTGCTCGACGTCGATGCGCGCCGCCTGTTCGAGGCGACCGGCAAGGAAGTGGCGATCACGGCGATGGAGTACGAGCTGCTGCGCGTCTTTCTGGCGAGCCCGAACCGCGTGCTGTCGCGCGACCAGCTGCTGATGAAGACGCGCAACCGCGAGTGGGAGCCGTTCGATCGCTCGATCGATATCCGGATCGGCCGGCTGAGGAAGAAGATCGAGCTCGATCCCGCGGCAGAGCCGCGTTGCATCCGGACCGTGCGCAACGCGGGCTACATGTACGTGCCTGACTAGGCTCGCGAATCGCGCCAGGCGCGCAGCCAGCCGAGCCCGCTCGAAGTGCCTTTCGCCGGCCGGTATTCGCAACCGATCCAGCCATCCCAGCCCAGCGCGTCGACGATGTCGAACAGATAACCGTAGTTCATCTCGCCGACGTCGGGCTCGTGGCGCTCGGGAACGCCGGCGATCTGCAGGTGGCCGACACGGCCGCTCGGCAGGTAGCGGCGCAGCTTGGTCGTGACGTCGCCCTCGACGATCTGGCAGTGATAGAGATCCATCTGCACCTTGAGGTTCGCTGCGCCGACCTCGGCGACGATGGCATGCGCCTCGTCCTGGCGGTTGAGGAAGTAGCCCGGGATGTCGCGCGCGTTGATCGGCTCGATCAGGACATCGACCCCGGCGGCCTCCGCGCGTCGCGCCGCCCAGGCGAGATTGGCGACGTAGGTGGCACGCATCGACGCCCGGCTCTCCGGCGTCGGCGCGAGACCCGCCATGACATGCAACCGCGGGCACGCGAGCGCCGCCGCGTACTCGAGGCCACGGTCGATCGCGCTGCGGAACTCGGCCCCGCGACCGGGCAGCGCGGCGATGCCGCGCTCACCGGCGGCGAAGTCGCCCTGGGCGGCGTTGAAGAGCACCTGCTGCAGCCCGTGCTCGGCGAGCGCAGCAGCGAGGCGGGCCGACGGCCACTCGTACGGGAACAGGTACTCGACCGCCTCGAAGCCGTCGGCGGCGGCAGCGGCGAAGCGATCGAGGAACGCGTGCTCCGGATACAGCATCGTCAGGTTGGCGGCGAAGCGCGGCATCGCGTCGATCCTTTCGTGTTCACCAGCGGGCACCGAAGTGGCGCCGCAGCTCGTCGATCTGCACCGCCGACAAGGGCTCCGGGCTGGGCGTCGTGCCGATCCAGAGGCGCGCGGTCTCCTCGAGCTCCTCGAGCACGGCCATCGCCGCCGTGGGCGTCTCGTGCCAGACGTTCGGGCCGAGGCGCGCCAGCATCACGGCGCGGATTGGTGCGCCGCGCTGCGCGCCCTGCTCGATCGTCGCCGCGACGCGATCGGCGACGCGTGGATCGCCCGGCCGCGCGTAGGCGATGAGCGGGACGTGGCCGACCTTCATCACGAAATACGGCGTGATCGGCGGCAGCAGGTCGTCGCGATCCTCGCCCGCCGGGATCGCGAGGCTGGCGCCGACGAGGTGGCGCGAGTGCGTGTGAATGATGGCGCCCGCTTCGCCAGTCGCCGCGTAGATGCGCAGGTGCAGCGCGATCGTCTTGCTCGGCCGACCGGCGCCCGCCACCGGAGCGCCCGAGCGATCGACCTTGACGAGTGCTTCTGGCGTCAGCTCGCCGAGGCTGGCGTCGGTCGCGGTGATGAGGACG
>DASXIP010000032.1:0-3121 GCA_036497875.1 Caldimonas sp. | reverse complement strand
GACAAGCTGGTCGACATCATCGCCGCGCTCGAGCCGACGCTCGGCGGCGTCAACCTCGAGGACATCAAGGCGCCCGAGTGCTTCTACATCGAGAAGAAGCTGCGCGAGCGGATGAACATCCCCGTCTTCCACGACGACCAGCACGGCACCGCCATCATCTCGGCGGCGGCGGTGCTCAATGGCCTCGAGCTCGTCGGTAAGCCCATTGGAGAGATCAAGCTCGCCGTCTCCGGTGCGGGCGCGGCGGCGATCGCCTGCCTCGACGTCATGGTCGGCCTCGGCGTGCGGCGCGAGAACATCTTCGTCGCCGACAGCAAGGGCGTCATCCGCGAAGACCGCGACGACTTCAAGTCCGGCAAGCTCGACGAGAGCAAGCACCGCTACTGCCAGCGCACCGACGCGCGCACGCTCGCCGACATCGTGCGCGGCGCCGACGTCTTCCTCGGCTGCTCGACCGCCGGAGTGATGACCGCCGAGATGGTCAAGAGCATGGCCACCAAGCCGATCATCCTCGCGCTCGCCAATCCCGAGCCCGAGATCCGACCCGAGCTGGCGAGGGAGGCGCGGCCCGACTGCATCATCGCGACCGGGCGCAGCGACTATCCGAATCAGGTCAACAACGTCCTCTGCTTTCCCTACATCTTCCGCGGCGCGCTCGACTGCGGCGCGACCAAGATCACCGAGGCGATGAAGCTCGCGTGCGTGCGCGAGATCGCGGCGCTCGCCAAGGCCGAGGCGAGCGACGAGGTCGCCGCCGCGTACCAGGACAAGGAGCTGAAGTTCGGCCCCGAGTACATCATTCCGACGCCGTTCGACGTCCGCCTGATCCTGCGCATCGCGCCGGCGGTCGCGAAGGCGGCAGCCGAGTCGGGCGTCGCGACGCGGCCGATCGCCGATCTCGACGCCTATCGGCAGAGTCTCGGCCGCTTCGTCTACCAGACCGGGATGGTGATGCGGCCGGTCTTCGCCGCCGCGAAGGCGCGGCCGGCGCGCGTCGCCTATGCCGAGGGCGAAGACGAGCGCGTGCTGCGCGCGGTGCAGGTCGTTCTCGACGAAGCGCTCGCCAAGCCGATCCTGGTCGGCCGGCCCGAGGTCATCCGCATGCGCATCGAGCGCGCTGGGCTGCGTCTCGTCGCCGGGCGCGACTTCGAGCTCTGCAACCCCGAGGACGATCCCCGCTTTCGCAGCTATTCCGAGATGTACCGGGGGTTGATGGCGCGTGAAGGCGTGACGCCCGAATCGGCGAAGACGGCGGTGCGGCGCTCGAACACATTGATCGCGTCGCTGATGGTCCATCGCGGCGAGGCCGATGCGATGCTCTGCGGTCTCGTCGGCCGCTACGACGGGCACCTCGAGCATGTGCGCGACGTCATCGGCAAGCAGCCCGGAGTGCGCACCCTGGCGGCGATGAACGCGCTGATGCTCGCCAACTACACGCTCTTCATCGCCGACACCTTCGTCAACGAGGAGCCGAGCGCCGAAGAGCTCGCCGACATCGCGCTCCTCGCGGCCGCCGAGGTGCGCCGCTTCGGCGTGCCGCCGAAGGTGGCGTTCCTCTCGCATTCGATCTTCGGCTCGTCGGCGCGCGCGTCGGCGCGGCGGATGCGCGCCGCGCACGCGATCTTTCGCGAGCGCGCGCCCGAGATCGAGTCCGAGGGCGAGCTGCAAGGCGACGCCGCGCTCTCGGAAGCGGTTCGCAAGGGCTACCTTCCCGAGACGACGCTCACGGGCTCGGCCAACCTGCTCGTGCTGCCGAACCTCGACGCCGCCAACATCCTCTTCAACGTGCTGAAGATGACCGGCGGCAACGGCGTCACGGTCGGCCCGATCTTGCTTGGCGCGGCGCGGCCGGCGCATGTGCTGACGCCGTCGTCGACGGTGCGCCGGATCGTCAACATGACGGCGCTCGCCGTCGCCGACGCGGCCGAGGCGGCCGGCGGATCGACGCAGCGCGCGCTCGCGATGGATCATCACTCGCCGCTCGGCGCCGCGAACGCGGCCTGACGAGCGGCCGCGGCGCTACTGCGCGAACACGATGACGCTGCGGGCGACGCCACCGGTCTTGAGCGCAGCGAAGCCGTCGTTGATCTCGTCGAGCCGGATTCGCGCCGACACCATCTCCTGCAGGTGCAGCCGCCCCTGCAGGTAGAACTCGATCAGGCGCGGCATGTCAGTGCGAAAGCGGTTCGATCCCATCATGCAGCCCTGGATCCGGCGCTCGCGCAGGAAGTCGGGGCCGTGCAGCTCGATCTTCGTTCCGACCGGGATCATGCCGATCAGCGTCGCCGTGCCGCCCGAGCGCAGTGCCGAAAAGCTCTGCTCGGCGGTCGCCTTCAGGCCGATGCACTCGAACGAGTAGTGCACGCCGCCGTCGCTCAGCGCGACGATGCGCTTGACAATGTTGTCGCCGATGGAAGCGTCGATCACGTCGGTTGCGCCGAAGCGCTTCGCGAGCTCGAGCTTGAACGGGTCCTTGTCGACCGCGATGATCCGGCCAGCGCCGGCGATCTGCGCCGCATTGATCGTCGCCAGGCCGATGCCACCGGCGCCGAAGATCGCGACCGTCGACCCCGGCTCGACCTTGGCGGTGTGGACGACCGCGCCGTAGCCGGTGATGACGCTGCAGCCGATCAGGCTGGCGAGGTCGAGCGGCATGTCGTCGCGCACTTTGACGAGGGCGTTCTCGTGCACCAGCATCTGCTCGGCGAACGACGACAGGTTGAGGAACTGGTTGAGGTGCTTGCCTTGCCACGTCAGCCGCTTGGCGACGCCGGGCGGCATCTTGACCTCGGGCGTCTGGCAGATCGACGGGTGGCCGCTCAGGCAGAACTCGCAGTGGCCGCAGAACACCGACAGGCACGAGATGACGTGGTCGCCGGGCTTGAGATAGGTGACGTCCTCGCCGACCGCTTCGACGACGCCGGCAGATTCGTGGCCGAGCACGACCGGCACCGGAGTCGGGTACGCGCCCTCGATGAAGTGCAGGTCGCTGTGGCAGAGGCCCGCCGCGGCGGTGCGGACGAGCACTTCGCGACGGCGGGGCTTGCCGATCGCGACGTCCTCGATCGTCATCGGCTGGTGTGGAGCGTGCAACACGGCGGCCTTCATCGGCGGTCTCCTC